>WQWP01000018.1 GCA_009787485.1 Lentimicrobiaceae bacterium
ATCGCGCTTTCAGCGCTTTTTCATAAAAACAGAATAAAGCATCTGCAAAAATTTACAGATTTCAGAGACATCTCTACTGGATAAAACGCCTATAAATCAACTGCTTAATAAATCTGATTACCAAAATGTCAAAGAACGTGATTGTATGTTATTGTTATTCAATTAGATAAAACGCGACACTACTGTAATCGTATAAAAAATACTTTTCCTTTTTCATCTCTTAATTCTTAATTGTTAATTATTAATTCTCAACCCTCCATTCTCAATTCTCAATTGAAAAATCGTTTGCAACAAATGAAGTTCGTGCAATGTTTTAATTTGTAGTGCAATATTTTCGTTGGTTACATCTCTCAAATAATCACTTACGGTTAGTGTGCCGTTTTCTACTTTTGCTGCTGAGGTATTTTTTATTCTTGTGCGTAATTCAATAATTTCATCATCTTGTTTTAGAAGTTCTTTATATTTTTCAATATCAGCGTTTTGCTGTGTGAGTTTTTGTTGTGTGTTAAATAGAAAAATTTCTTTTTGAATTTCGATATTTTTTTGAAGATTAACCAAACTCCTTTTATCCTCCTGCATGGTATATAAGCCGCCGAAATTCCACGAAAGATTAAGTCCGCCAATAAAATAAGGCGTAAATCCCGATTTAAACATATTCAATCCCGGGTTGCCTAATGCCCCTGTGGCAAATAAGGCTATGCGCGGCATCCCTTTAGTGTAAAGCATTTGTGATTGAATTTCAAACTGTTTGTTTTGTGCTGAAAAAAGTTTTAGCTCGGGTCTGTTTTTAATTTCGGTTTTAATTTCAACTAATTGTGGGCGAGCTAAATCTGCTGGATTCGCAATCGTTTCGCCAATAAATGCGCTTAGTACCGCCATGCCCGCTTTTTGGTATGATCTCATTTCCGTTGCCCGTTGTTTTGCATCTAATATACTCACTTTCACATTATCCAAATCGGAACGTAACGCAATGCCGTTTTCGACGTAACTTTCAATAATCTTGTAGTTTCGTTCCAATTCTTCAATAAATAATTGGTTTTGTTTAAGTTGTTCGTTTAAAGTTAAAATATTAAAGTACAATTGATTTACTTGAGAATAGAGCGCATACAAATTTACTTCGGTTTGTTCTCTGTTCACATCGGCGTTTGCGGTTGCCATTTTCTTTTGAGTCGCCATTATTCCACCATCCCAAAGAACTTGCGATAGATTAAGCGCAATATTGTACTGGTCTTTCGTTGGAAACGCTACACCGGTAATGCCCATATTGTCAATCATTTCAAGAAATTTGTCGGGAAATGTGGTAACATCGCTCTGCCAAGAGGCTTTACCGGTAAGTGATGCCTGGGGCAACCAGTTTTTGTTCGTTGCGGCAATATTATACGTTTTCGCCTGCTCAATTAAGTCGTATTGCTTGATGAGCGGATAATTTGCCCGCGCCTTTTCGTAACACGCTTCAAGGCTCAACTGTGCGAAAGAATTGAGAATTGAGAATTGAGAATTGAGAATTAAAAGTGTGATAATAATAAGATTACGATGTTTCATATTCTCTTAATTTTTAATTGTTAATTATTAATTATTAATTTTGTTCGATATTTTTGTTTAACAGTTTTGTCTATTTGATTGCAAAAAAATTTACGGTCTTAAGGCATTTAATATAAATTCTACATTGCTTTTACATCTTTCATGAAGAAAGTTTTCCAAACTTTCAGCTTCAGCAAAATGCGCATTTTCTTTCAAAACAGGCAACGCAATAAATGTAGCAATATTGATTGAAAGAACGTTCATCAATAAATTCTGAAATGCGATTGGGCGAACTGTGCCTTTTGTGATTTCGGTAGTGAGCATTTTTTCGATAGTAGATAAAAAGGGGAATAAATGCGGGAAAAGTATTTTGATAGCCCATTCGCGGTTTTCTTTGTTCGATACAATTTCTCTAAAAACAAACATAGGAAGTTGCGGATTTTGCATCAAAAATTTGAATTGTGTTTCAATCAGAAGCCTCAATGTTTCCCTAAGGTCAGTATTTTGCTCAAATACCACGTTGAACATTTGAGTAAGTGTTTGCACCTTTTCTTTAAACACTTTTTGAAACAATTGTTCTTTTGTGCGGAAATAGTAATGTAGCATTGAATGACTTACGCCTGCGCGTTTTGCAATGGCTACCGTTTTAGCATTGCCGTACCCTTTTTCGAGAAACTCCGCTTCTGCAGCTTCGAGAATGATTTGCTCGGTGTTTACTTCGTTATTATCCATGTTATTTGTTTGACAGTTTTGTTTGACAATTCTGTCGGCAAAAATAGAATAATTTTAATATGCTTTCATTTTATCGAATTTTTTCTGCGTTATAGAAGGATTAAAACGAATCAAACTCTGTTTGAGAATCGTTCCAAATTTGATCACCCGTAAAATCTTCATCAAAAGCATCTTCTTCTGCTTCCTCTAATAGGTCGTTCAAAAAATCGTCCTCGGGATTGGCTGTAGGATTTTCGTCGGATTTTGGCAGTATGCCTTCCAACAAAGTACAGCGCGGATACACCGCGTTTTCTTTTGCCGGCAATGTTTTCAGCAATTCTATGTAAAAAACTTTGGGATGAATAAAATCATATTCATACATAATATGCTGATGCGGGTCAGTGATAAAATCTTTCAAAATCGCATCTCTCATAATATATTTCGGAATGTTTGAGGCAATTGAAAACTCTTCTTCTTCCTCATAAGTTGGCGTTTCCGATGTTCTTTCATCCTGCATATCAATGAGCGTAACCTCTTGTTTCTTGTTCCATTTGGCATCGCAAATGGAAAACGAAGCTAACTCATGTCCGGTTAGGCCGATAGAATCATAGAGGATTTGATGAAAGGACTCGAAATTATCGGAAGATAAGATTTCGATGTTGCGCTCGAAGCTTTCTACTTCGTCGAAGGAAATTTTAAATTTGTAATAGTACATTATTTTATTTTTGGGTATAGTTTATAGTTTGTAGGGTTAAAAATTTAAGAATTTAAAGATTTAAAGATTTAAGGGTTGAAGTTTGAGAATATTAAATTTTTAAATTTTAAATCATATTGTGGTAAACGTTGGTTACATCGTCATCTTCTTCAATGCGTTCAAGGAGTTTTTCTACTTCTGCTTTTTGGTCGTTGGTGAGTGTTTTCATGTCGTTAGGAATTCTTTCGAGTTTAAACTCTTTGATTTCGAATCCGTTTTCTTCTAAATGTTTTTGAAGAGGACCAAAACTTTGAAAATGGGCATAGATTAAGATCGTATCGTCTTCTTCAAAAATTTCATCTGCATCAAAATCTATTAGTTCCAATTCTAATTCTTCTAAATCCACGCCCTCTTTTTTGGCGATGGTAAAGCGGCATTTTCTGTCGAAAATAAAATCGAGCATGCCTTGTGTGCCCAGCGTGCCGTTGAATTTATTGAAGTAGCTGCGAATATTAGCTACAGAGCGCTGGTTATTGTCTGTGGCTACTTCAATTACGATGCCTACACCATGTGGGGCATAGCCTTCAAATACCACTTCTTTATATTCGGAGGTATCTTTTTCAAAGGCTCTTTTGATGGCGCGTTCCACGTTTTCTTTCGGCATATTCTCTGCGCGTGCATTGTGAATGAGCAGCCTTAGCTTTGAGTTTGTGTTGGGATCGGGACCGCCGGTTTTGGCAGCCATAGTGATTTCACGTCCAAGTCGGGTAAACACTTTTGCCATGTTGCCCCAACGCTTAAATTTGCGTTCTTTTCTAAATTCAAATGCTCTTCCCATATATAAAAGTTTAAGGTTTAAAGTTTAAGGTAAAAAAACGACATCTTTTAATTCTTAATTGTTAATTACTGTTTATCTTTTTTTCCACCAAAAATAGTAACGTTAATATATTTTTTCGGATTTTGCTTGATATCCACCAACAAATCATCCAAACTTTGCAGTGTATTTCCGAGTTTTGTATATAAATCATCTTCGTTCAATAATTTAGCTACATTTCCATCTCCTTCGTGCATTTTTCTAACGACCTCTTCTAATTGAAGCACTGTGCTATTCGCATTCACAATTACCTCTGCCACATTGGCTTTTGCGATCGAATCGGCAATTTGGTCGAAATTGGTCACAATCCGTCTTAACTCAGGAGATATTTCGGTAAGTGTTTCCGAAAACTTTGTTATTTCGTTTACTATTTTTCCAAATTTTTCTTTATTGTCTGTAACTATTTGGTCTAATGAGGCGGTTACAGATTCAATATGGCTTAGGGTTTGCGCCAATTTTTCGCCGCCGTTTTGACTGTATAACAGATCTTTGAGCACTACGGCAATCGTATCTACCGAAGATAAAATATTCGCGATTTGGTCTTTCATCGGCTCTATGCCTTCAAGCATCTGCGGAGCAACGATGCTGGTGATCGTGTCGCCGGGTCGTACAAATTCTGTGGCTGTTCCCAATTCCAAACGCACAATAATTCCGCCCAACATATCTTTCGACGTTACCTCAAAACGAGAATCTACAGGTATTTGAATCTTGTCGTTAATGAGATATTCTGCCATAATGCGCACCGGATTGTTGCTAATGAGTTTCACTTTGGTTACCTTTCCGATAGGAAAACCTTGCAGATAAATTACGGCTCCCGTATGCAACCCGCCACTGTTTTCATACACAGAATAATAAAACTCTTTTTTGCTGAATGTATCAATTCCCTTTAAGAAATTGGCTCCGAAATACAGGATAAGAATCGCTAAAATGCAGAACACAGCCACTTTAATGGATTTCGCATTTCGTTCGGAATGTTTAGGGGGTTTACTTTTTTCTTCCATAGATTTTAAAAAATGAAGTGCAAAAATAGAAGAAAAATAATATCAAAACAGTAGAGACGGGGTGCGCCCCGTCTCTACATCTCTATCACGAGAAAAATGATACCATTTAAATGGTAAAATTATTTGAGTTCATCAGGCTTTGGTTGCTCACCAAAACCACCACTACTACTACAAGGTGTTACATCCAGGTAGAGTTCTCTGCCGGTATCTACCTCAAAACCAGGTAATAGTGCAATAAAATCGGTTGCCCGTAAAGTAATATTGCTATTTGCCGGTATCGTTGTTTGGTTATCTAGGGTAATTGATTTTTTAACTGCGTAATTATAATTGGTAAAATTCGTAATTTTGGTAATCTCTGTCGTCTTATCGCATTTTAAGCTATAGACTTTTACATAATCAACGTACATGTATTCTTGAAAATATGGAGAGGTTTGTGGGTGATATTGTCCATCATTTACTCCGTTTAGAATTGCTAAATTTAAAATAAGCCGAACCGGGTCCACTACTTTATGATCATTTAGAGAATATATTGGCTTCCCATCCAAATACCAAATTAGCCTGTTTTTGTCCCATTCTATAGCATACGTATGCCAGTCTGCGTAAGAAAAATTTGAAAGTTCATGGAATGTTCCAATATTATCTGTTGGATTATACGCTATGATCCTTGCTGTTACAAATCTATTAGGTGAATTATTTCTAGCAAAGATTTCACAAATGTCAATTTCGGCTGCGTTTGTGTGAGGATTGACCCATTGAGTTGTCCAAAAAGCAGGCCAAAATCCCCATTTTTTTCCATCTCTCCAAGGAAATTTAATCCGTGCCTCAATATAGCCGTATCGTGTGTTATATGCTGGATTGCTTGATACCCATCCTGATCTATATTTATACGTTTTTCCGGGAATACAGGGTTCGCATATCCAATTCGTGTTTGGAGCAGGAGTTGGACATGTAATAGGTGTATTATTTAATGCTATTACTAAATTACCACCGGAAACCCAAACTTGATTGGCAAGATATAATTGAGGTTGCTGATTTGTTCCTCCCGCAGCGGCAGTATCTCCTCTACTCCATATATCTGAGTTAAAAGTGTTAAATTCATCTTGCCATTTCAATTGCCAATGCGGATCATTGGCGGGAGTTTGAGAAAAAACAAGACCATATATCATGCAACAGAAAGTAAATATTGTTATTTTATTCATTTTTACCTCCTTTTTTAATCTTTGTACCCCTAATAGTATGTCCTATTGCACCATCGTGTTGTAGATATACCAAAAAACTTAAGTACATTGTACCCTTTTTATCAAACCATCCATTTGGATATTTAATCGCACCATCTGTCCATATGGAACTTCCATTGGAATCAATCCATGCAGTTACTTTATCGTTCTCTGTATATTGAATAATAATCTCGCTTTCAGAGCTACCAGGGGCTATTTTGCCTGAATAACAAACAGTTTCACTATCTAATAATTCCAAACGCGAATTCATGTAGGATATTTCCGTAACAAAATCCCAATCTCCGGTATATCTGTCACGATAATCTTTATCACAACCCTCAATAAGGAACATTATGAGTATAATTGCTGTTATTGTTGTTAATTTTTTCATAATTAATCTTTTTGGTTTATATTTTGCCTGCAAAAGTAATTATTATTTCGTTAAAATCATCCGTTTAGTATCAACAATCTCATCATCTACCACCAAAGTATAGAGATACATACCTGCCGGAAGTTCTGAGCCATAAACAGTAATCGTATTTTTGCCTGTTTGTGGAAGTGAATATGATTTTATTTCTGCACCCTGCAAATTATAAATATAGATAACCGCGTGTTTCGTAATTTCAGGCAAATGACATGATATTTCCGTATTGGAAGAGAAAGGATTGGGTGCATTTTGGTACAAAACCGCCTTTTCTTGAGAAAATTGTGGGACTTCGGGGACTTCAGGAATATATAAACCTCCTTGTGGATTCCCACAACAACTATATATCAATTTTTGTAAAACAGCAAATGATTGCAGTAATTCTGTTAGATCCATCTCCTGAGCGAGAACAATCTCTTGCAGTGTTTCAATTACATTTTGCTGAGTTTCAATTACATTTTGCTGCTCATTAAACCCCTTAATCAGCATGGCGATAAATGCATTGTAATTCACAAACATGGTTTCCATACAAGTATCTACCAAATCGGGCATAATTTCTATTAATTCCTGTCCCAACACCCCATAATCTCTTTTTCTCAAATCTATAGAATCGGATCTAAAAATAAGAGAATCTGATTTGTAAAAATAAGAATAGGTATGGATTTGTTTTAGTAAAATGGTTGCATTTTCTATGGGCGTAATTTCTGTTTTTAAGGTGCTGTCGGAAGATACAACCGATGATTTGAATCTAACTCTATTATAACCCTCTGTGGGATGATAAAAATTAAGCCAGGGATCTCCTTTTGAATTATGCATTCCAAAATAAGCATACCCATCGGTTTTATTATATGGGTGAAATACAAAATTTACGCCATTATTTGAAATGGTAACTTTGCCTTTGTCGGAATTATTTGTTCCGATACCCACATTGCCATTGGTGAGAATTTTAATTTGGCTCATCGCCATCGTTGTAATCAACAACAATACAAAAAATAAAAACATTTTCTTCATAATAAAAATTTAGTTTTACGTCTCGCCTCCTTTAAGCAAACAAAAATTATTAATTAATTTGTATTGCATTTTTTTGAGAACAGTTGCAGTCTGTTTTATATGTTGGGGTGGTTCGCCCGTCGTCGGGTTTTCAATTTTTGACAAATAAAAAAGCGGATTTACACTATCCGCTTATGAGGTCTTCGACTACCTGTTATTCCAATAATGCAAACCCGCATTACAGCGAGCGTAGATTATTTCTGGAATAACTTTTTGAAAGTGTCGAAGCTTCATAAAGCGAGAATATAGCAAACGCTATATTTATATGTCTATTTCATAACATATTAGCATGTTGTTTTTTATATCATACGCATTTTTTGTTAATAATTTGTTGGCAAAAATAAGATTTTCTAATATTTTTGCAAGCATTTACGTTAATAAATCATGAAAATTGTTGACCGTTATATTTTCACAAAGTTTTTGGGCGCATTTTTTTATGCCATAGCACTCTTAGTGGTGATTATTGTGGTATTCGATTTTGCGGAAAATGTAGGACGTTTCATGGATTATAAGATTCCTTGGAAAGATGTGGTTATTAAATACTATTTTAATTTTATTCCACACTTTTTCAACCTTTTTATTCCGCTTTTTGCATTTATCAGTACGATTTGGTTTACTTCCAAACTTTCTTCAAACAATGAATTTGTGGCTATTTTAAGTGGGGGCGTTAACTTTTACCGCATGCTTGTGCCTTACCTGACCGGCGCGCTTTGCATTGCACTGTTGTCTATTTTTATGTCGAATGTGGTGGTGCCGAGAGCCAATTATAATATGCAGTTTTTTAAAAACAAACAGATGTCGCGCTGGACAAGAACAACCTCTAATCTTCACATTCGAAACTCTTCAAACAGTTATATTTATGTAGATCGCTGGAATGTGGCCGAGAAAAAAGGATATTTGTTTTGTTATGATGAGCTGAGTAGTAATTTTGTTAAATATAGATTAACCGCCAATGAAATTGTGTACGACGACAGTTTAAAGGTGTGGAAATTATACAGATATGCCAAGCGCATCACGACCCATACCGGCGAGCTGCTCTATAGCGGAGCCAGCATGGATACGGTTTTTAATATTATCCCTTTAGATTTATCGCAAGACGACAAAGCGTGTGAGGTAATGACTTTCCGCGATATTTTACAATACATTCGTGAGGATAAAGACAAGGGAGGGGGCATGTCGAAATATTATATTATGGAAGCGCATAAAAGAATTGCCAACTCATTGGGGGTCTTCATTATGACATTGTTAGGGTTGAGCGTAGCTTCCCGAAAAAACCGGCGGGGCGTGGGCGTGCATCTTTTCTTCGGAATCGCCCTGGCTTTCACGTTTGTTTTTCTGCAACAAGTATCCAAGGTTTTTTCTGTTTACGGCGGATTATCGCCTGCACTGGGTATCTGGATACCCAATATCCTCTATGCTTTTATTTGCTTTTTTATGATACGAACCTGTCAAAAATAGAATTAGAAATTATGAAATAAAAATAAAACCTCATTTTCACCTAATTTATTAACAAAACAACCTCAGTAGTATGATGAATTCCCCACAAACCCTTAACCTCATTACCTTATTAAGCGATTGGAAACTTCGGGATCCATACATTGGAATTTTTAAAGGACAACTACTCAACACATTGCCAGATGCACAAATTGTTGATATCACACATCAATTAGAATTGTTTAATCTTTCGCAAGCGGCTTTTATCGCTAAAAACAGTTATTCCTTTTTTCCGGAAAAAACCGTGCACATAATACTTTCGGGATTATCTTTTTCGGCAGAAGTGAAACCAGTGTTGCTTTTTCATAACGGGCACTTTTTCTTGGGAGAAGATACCGGCGTTTTTTCCATGATGTTTGGCGTCGCAAGCAACATGGAAGCCTATCAGTATAATGGAGATATGACGTTGAGCACTACGGAAAAATTGGCATGCATGGCATCATGGGTTTTTCAAGATACTTATGTTAAAAATACCGTTCCTTATCCTGCTTTAAAATTTCAATTGAGCAACTTGTCGGAGCCTGATTATAATGCAGAGCGCAAAACCATTTCCGGAAAAATTGCCTACATTGATTCGTGTTGCAATGCGGTAACCAACATCCCCGTTTCGATGTTTGAAGCGGCAGGAAAAAGGCCGTTCATTGCCACTGTTTCAAATATACGCTCGTTAAAAATTACGCGGTGTCATCCGTATTACAACCCAAGAGAATCGGAAGTGTTTTTGGTTTACAACCGGTTAGGGTTTCTTGAAATTACTTTGTATAAGGGGAACATTGCGGCTTTGGCGGATATCAGGGTGGGGGATGATTTAGAGATTGTGTTTTCGTAACATTTTAATAGCAAAACGTTATTGTTAAAATATATAAAATGAAATTTTTAAAAACCTTATTCTTATTTCTCCTCGTTTTCAGCATTAAAGGTGTACTTTTTTCCCAAAACCACCCCGATGATATTGTGGGCTTTTACCTCAACGAAGACCCTTTCTCCAAAGCCCTTTCCCAGGTTTACATCTATAACGCCGGCAATGGCACCTACGAAGCCATTGTGGTTTGGGTGCGGGAGGAAGAGCGAAAGCAATACGAAGGTTTGGTATTTATGACCGGACTGACTTTTAACGCCACCGAAAACGAGTGGCAAAACGGCGCCATGATTTACCCGGGGAAAAAGGGAAAATTCAAAGCCTTCATGCGCCTCGAAAAAGATGGCCGCCTCCGCGTAAGAGGCTACTGGGGCGTTTCCATGTTTGGCAAAACGCTGTACTGGGAACCGGAAAAAGAATCGAGAAATGAAAAAATTAAACCATAATGTCAGAAAGAAACAACCACCAACTATCCCCTTCAAATTTTGAAGGGGTGTCTCGCTGCACGAGACGGGGTAGTTTATATCCAAAACTCCTCCTCCTCACATTCATAATCCTTAATTTTAGTTGCACCCGGCAGCAGCCCCCCAAGTACATCTTCTACTTCATCGGAGATGGCTTCGGAACAGGCTCTCTGACCTACAGTGAAATTATAGCCAAAGAAAAAGGAGACACCCTTGTTTTTTCGCAATTTCCGGTAACGGGATTAATTACTACGCATCCCGCAAACGATTGGGTAACCTGCTCGGCAGCAGCAGCAACCGCATTAGCTTCCGGAGAGAAAACAAACAACTATATGCTGAATGTAGCGCCGGATTCCGTGCGTATTTTAACACCAATTTCAAAAATACTCCAAGAAAAAGGTTATGGAATTGGTGTGGCCACCACAGTAAGTATTGACCACGCCACACCGGCAGGTTTTTACGCGCATTCCATATACCGGAAAGATTATTATAACATAGCCAAACAGCTCCCTGCTTCCGGATTTCAGTTTTTTGCAGGAGCCGGATTTATAGATCCAAGTCCTGAGGATTCGGTTTCTATCTTTACATTATTAAAGGAAAATAATTATGCTGTTTCTACTTCTATTGCATCGGCTTCAGCTTCAAAGTCTTTAAAAAATATACTCATTCAACCGCAGGGAAAAGATAGTAAACAACTTCCGTATTCCATTTATAAAGATCAAGACGATTTTACTTTAGCGCAAATTACGCAATTGGGCATAGAAAAACTGTCGGCGTTGAACAAGCCATTTTTTTTCATGATTGAAGGCGGTTTAATAGATTGGGCAAACCACGACAATTTGCCGGAAGCATTATACGGAGAAGTGAAAGAGTTTTCGGAAGCCATAGCAGTAGCTTTAGCTTTTTATAAAAAACATCCGAAAGAGACTTTAATTATCGTTACCGCCGATCATGAAACGGGCGGGGCTGCCGTTTTTTCAGATGGTTTAGATTTTCTGACCGATGGGCATACGGGAAATATTGTGTCTGTTTTTGCCAAAGGTGTGGACGCCGAAAAATTTTCGGGGTTTTATGATAATACGGAAGTCGTGAAGAAAACCTCGCAAATGTTTGGTTTTTAATCTCGCAAAGGCGCAAAGGCGCAAAGTTTTTTATTCTTTGCGCCTTTGCGTCTTTGCGAGATTCGTGGAGCGTACGGGAGTCGAACCCGTGAAAAATTCAAACCCCTCATACGCTCCTCTAACTAACTCATTTTAAATTGTTTACATTTTTTATTTTTTCAATTTTCACTTATTTTTGGCACAATTCTGACACATTTTTATCGCTGTAAAAACCTGCAATGATGCAGGTTACAAGGATGGCGTGTTTTTAAATATGCTGTTTGTTATTATTGTTTTGTTTTTATATTAAGATCTTCCATGCAAGGTGGACATGTGTGATCTTTCTTTTTGCTTTCCTGATCTTCCTTCCATAAGCATATTTTTTTGTGAATGTGCTTTAGTAACCATCCTATACCCAATAAAATAGTAATTCCAACTCCGGAAAAAGCCCATTTATAATTTTCACAAATCCACTCAACCATATTCATTTTTATATTTGGGTAGGTTAATCTGCACAGCCTTCCGATCCATACTCCATAAGTTCCAACATACAATCTTTTTCAGTATCTAATTTTCCATACAACTCCTCAAATGTATTATCTACATCTTTTTTACTTATCAACATTATCCGTGTTTGAATATACTCTCTATCTTTTTCAGAAATATCTAAATCTTCATAGAATACACAATATATTTGATTATCATTGTTTTTTATTAAGAACTTTAGAGATTCAAGAGAAATTTTTGGTGCAATTAGTATTTTTATTTTTTCTACTTCTTCTTCTAATCTTGGCAGCAATAAATAATGTACCGGTTTTTCTGGGCGCAGGTCTGTGGCTACGCCTATCCAAAAACTGACATCAATTTCTTCAATTGTATTATCTACAGTTAGCTTATATAACAAAATACTGAAAATATATTTATCTAAAACACAATATATTTCTCTTAATCTTAATTTAAGATAGGTGTTTATTAACGCATCAAAATAATAATTCATGCTTACTCTTTTTTTGTTAACAATTCAAGATTACTATTGCCAAACACAAGCTCTAACACCCTATGTTTTAACTCTTCTTTCAACTCTACCGTTATTTGAGCCTTAACATCATTATTTGTATTTTTAGGCTCATAAAACTTATCTGGATAAGTAAATAGGTCTATTTCTCGCATATCTAATTTTTCTGCGATTTTAGAAATTTCATCAACCGATAGGGATTGATTGCCATTGCTTATTTTATTCCATTTTGGCTCTTTAAAATCAATAAGCTCTGCAAATTTTGTTTTGTTCAAATCTCTATCATTCATTAATTTGATAAGATTCTTAACTACGAAGTGGGTTTCATTTTTCTTTTTTGACATGATGTTGTAAATTTTATTATTAATAATCAATTGGTTACTTCTAATAGTGAATTTTTTCTGCTATTTTTTTTGAATTATTCTTCGATTTTAGAAATTTTATTATTTTTGCGGCGAAATTAAAATCAATTTTAATCATATTAAAATCAATTTTAACGAGAGCAAAAAAGAATATTTAAAAAACCTATAATAATTATGAACAACTCATTCTCATTCCGAAATGCTTTTGAATCTCTGCCGGCAAACTGCCAGCCGGAAGTAAAGCAAAAAATCATGGACAAACTGAACATCAAAGAAACGGCATTCTATCGCCGCATGAAGGGCATACCCGAACCAAGGGTAACGGAAGCCCAAAATATTGAAGCCATTTTCGCAGAATATAAAATTGTTGATGTTTGGGGTGCGGAAGTGGATATGGTTGAAGCTGAAGATGAAACTGTATAAACATAAAGATACATAATATGAAAAATCAATTACAATTAGTAACAAATCACCAAGCCAAAGAACTTTATGAACTTGGCTTCAACTGGGAAACAAACCATTATTATCCAACTGTGGGTAATGATTTGGATATTATTCACGATTTACACCAAACACTTAATGTTAATCAATTATTTGAGGATAAAATTGCCGCGCCAACCGTGGCGCTGGCACTGAAGTGGTTCAGAGATGTGCATGGCGAGTTTTTCACAATTGACGTCGCCAGCACAAAAAAATATATGGCACAAACAAGAAATAGGGAAACAACACTTATAGACTGGGCAGTAGTAGATTGCAACACATACGAGGACGCCGAAATGGAACTATTATATAAGTTTATTGCCGATTACTCTTTACCTTTTTAACATGAGCAGCTACCTAAACCACTTCGGATGTCCCTTCTACAACGAAAAACTTGACAAATGCGGTTTTTCGGAAAAGAAAGTTAAAAAATCCGATGAGTACAAAGCACAATGCTGTTCAGAGCCCACGTGGGCAATTTACGAAAGAGAAGCACGAATGCCCACCTATTTATTAGAAATGAAACTACGCTCTATTGCCGCCATGCCGCCCTCTTATGTTTCGTGGCAGCGGAAAATTGCAATTTTGGAAATACTGAAAATGCGTGAAAAGTTAAAAAAACGGTATGAAAAAGTTTAAAGGAAAAGCAATTTACAACCCATCCGGCAAAGCCGGAGAATACAGCTATTGGGCGTGCAACTTCTACACCGGTTGCTCAAACGGCTGCCAATATTGCTATTGTAAGCGCGGCGTTATGGCGCATACATGGAGCGACACACCGAAACTCAAAGCGTGTTTCAAAAATAAAGCACATGCCTTAGAAGTGTTTGTAGCTATTTTGTTTAATAAGAA
This sequence comes from Lentimicrobiaceae bacterium, assembly GCA_009787485.1. GTDB lineage: Bacteria > Bacteroidota > Bacteroidia > Bacteroidales > WCHB1-69 > WRNX01. The sequence goes on from WQWP01000018.1 coordinate 14,119, forward strand.
AATTTTAAGTTTATGAATCCGGGACTTGGCGAACTCAAAAAATTTCTTCCACACAACTACCGGAAGCAAATTGCCGAAGCTACCGGCTATAGCAGAAGTTATGTGTATATGGTTGCTACCGGCAGGCTCACTAATTGGAATATGCTTGACTCTTTGAGACAATTAGCTGCTAAAAATAGGGATATCAGCAATAAGGTTATTATTGATAATAAGAAAATTAGAAAATGAAACATAGCGTGAAAAACTTACAGCTTCCGATTTCTTTTCCTGAAATGGAATTGACGTTTGCCGATTTTTTTTGCGGATGTGGTGGCTTTTCGGTAGGGTTTCTAAATGCCGGCTTAAAATGTATAAGCGCTATGGATATATGCTCAGACGCTCTTTGGAGTTACTGGTATAACCTGTGTTACAAAGGATGGTCTCATTTATGGGTTAATCCTGAAAATCCTGAACTTAAAAAGATTAAAAAGAAAAAGATGTGGAATGATGGGAAAACAAGCAACGCTCTTTTTCAAAACATTCCGGATAATTGGTTATCTGCACATGTTACAGAACCTATGCCGTGCCTTAACCTGTTCATGTATTCAATCATGGATTTGGAGCCTGAAATGTGGATGGAAATGTGCAATGTTCGTCCGGGAGATATCAGTATATTTATTGGCGGACCTCCATGTCAGGGATTCAGTACATGCAACCACAATCGAAATATATTAGATGAGCGCAATCAGCTTCCGTTAAGGTTTATTTATTATTGCAAAGTTTGTAAGCCAAAAATCGTTCTCATGGAAAATGTTCCCGGAATATTAACACTTGGGAAAAAGAAGGGGGACAAAGAGGGACCATTCCCCATTTGGTTGCGTGAGAAATTTGAGGATGCCGGTTACACAATGGAATATAGAGTACTCAATGCCGCCGATTATGGCGTTCCGCAAAGAAGGAAACGTGTATTTTTTTATGCAGTCAGAAAAGACGTTTCTTCTTCTGAGCTATTTCCTAATAAAACTCACGGAAAACATTTACAGCAATATTTAACAGTTATAGAAGCAATTGGGCACCTGCCTCCTATTAAAAGCGGCGAACGCTGGGGCAAGGACAGCGCTTACCGCGCATACGCAATGAATGAAAGGGAAGGGTTTGTTATTTGCCCGCAGTGTTTTCATTATAAATTGAAAGAAAGAGAAATATGTAATAACTGCGGGTATGATTTACCGGACACCATTGAAGGTGGAATGTTGGTTTTTCCGGAAATAGGTATGATGGCGGGGATAAAACAACATATTGATAATGATATATTAAGAGAAAAAACGGAATTTTTATATAAAGAAAAAATATGAAGTGTAAAATAAGCGCTTGGTGGTGTGTTTATCATGCTTGCATGAGCGACGACTGCCAAAAAAAATATACGAAAAAAAATGGTGCTGACTTTGGACCCGGTAAATGCGAAACCCAAATATCTGCGCCTACAAAAAAAAATATTAACCAATTAAATGAGTAGATATGAAAACGATTGAACAAGCCGCAATAGAATGGATGCACAATGCAGATGAACCAACATGGGAAGATTGCTTTGAATCCGGTGCAGCATTCGCCCAGCAGTGGATCAGCGTGTATGATGAACTGCCGGAAATTGACATCCAAGTACTTTACAAAAATAAAACTCACTATGGAGTAGCTTTTAGGGTACATTCAATTGATGATACTGTTAATTGGAATATTTTTCAATACCCTGATAATCAAATTACCCACTGGCGCCCGATTGAACTGAAGTAATAAATTATCATTATGATTTCACAAAACAGCATTGATACGGTAATTACAAGCGCGGACATAGTTCGCGAGGTAGAGCGTGCCGGCGTAAAGCTCACACGATCCGGAACAACATTGAAAGGATGTTGCCCTTTCCATGATGAAAAAACTGCGAGCTTTACCGTTAATGAAAAAAACCAATTTTTTCATTGCTTTGGCTGCGGCACCGGTGGAAACGTGGTAACGTTTACCATGAAAAAATACAACCGCACCTTTGTGGAAGCCATTAAACAATTAGCATCCAACTACTCCATTACATTAGAAGAAACAAAAACAGAGCCTAAAGATGTTGAAAAGGAAAAAGAAACGGAGCTTTTAAAGGATGTTTACAAACGCACAGCGCAATACTACATAGGCCGCTTGCACGGAAAAGCAAGCGAGTATGCGCTGTCGCGTTTTTCTGAAAAAACATTACAAATATTCAAGATAGGCTATGCGCCCGACGAGTGGCAGGGGTTGTGGAACCATCTGCTTAACGAATGCCGCATGCCGGAATCTTTGCTCATTAAAAGCGACCTGTTCCGGCAGAACAAAAATGGCGGCTATTACGATTTCTTCCGAAACCGGCTTATGTTTCCCATCTTCGACAGAGTGGGAGATGTTATAGCGTTCTCCGGAAGAATAATGCCCTCAATAACACAACTAACAGATGAATCTCAACCAAAATACCTCAATAGCAGCGAATCTATCCTGTACAAAAAGAAAGAAGTATTGTTTGGCTTAAACTTCGCCATACCGGCAATACGCAAATATGATGTGTGTATTGTTGTGGAAGGGAATGCCGATGTGGTTAAACTGCATCAATTGAAAATCACCAATACCGTTGCAGCCTGCGGAACGGCATTAAGCGCCGAACACATAAAAACCATTTCCCGATACACAAAAAATATATGCCTGCTATACGATTGTGATAAAGCCGGATTGGAAGCAACACACAAAAATGCCCTGAAAATTATAGAAGCCGGATTAAATTGTTCTGTGCTTCGCATTCCGGACACAGGAGATGGCACTAAACAAGATCCCGACAGCTATTTCAGAAGTGAGAAACAGTTTGCCGATGATTATACAAGATATACCTTACGCACATTATACACCCAGTCCATATATTGCGCTGCTTCAATTTTTCCAAACTTGCAAACAAACGAAATGGATGTTTTTGATATATATTTTAAAAAACTTTTAGAGAATGAATTATAGGAACGCATAGTATCCGGGCGCACCTCGCGTGATTTTTCTTCCAAAAACTTTTTAATAACTTCCGATATTTTTTCATAGCTTGCCGGATTTTCATCGGAAAACATCGGATTGATTCCGTTTGCCAATTTGGTATTAATGTCGAAGATAATCTTTTGGCAATGGCTTTCGGCATCTCTCACTGTTCCGTATCTTTTCCTGATAAAGTGCACGCGCTTACGAATACGGCATATTTCATACGTAATGGGATTTTCAACATAGTATTCTATGATCCATCCTGACTTGTTTTTACATAGCCGCGCCGGCATGTAATTAAAAACTAACGCCTTTTGGCTGAGTAACGATGTTTGGATTAAACGCATTTTTTTTTCTCCTTTTGATTTTTTTTCAAAGGAGTTAGTTTGACACGTTTTTGACACAGCAAGTTGAAAACTTACTGTGCAAATAGCTGATTTTCAGCTTTCGTGGAGCGTACGGGAGTCGAACCCGTGACCTTCAGACTGCCAGTCTGACACTCTAGCCAACTGAGCTAACGCCCCATCCTATTTTTTACGGGCAGCAAAAATAGAAAAATTATTCTACAGAGATTATTTCTATTTCAAAAACAATTGGCGTATAGGGCATGATGACATATCCGGCACCCCTGCTTCCATAGGCCAGCCTTGAAGGAATGAGCACGGTAGCTTTATCGCCGCCCCTCATGAGCAACAGCGCTTCTTCCCAACCGGGAATAACAAAGCCCTCCCCTACGGTTACTTCAAAGGGCTCTCCCCGTTCTACCGAGCTGTCGAAAATGGTGCCGTCTAATAATTTGCCGGTATAATGTACCATAACTCTTGAGCCGGCTTTAATCGCCTTGCCACCTCCATTAACGGTTCTCACTAAATAAAGTCCATTCGCAGTGGGTTGTACTCTAATGTTATTACGTTCAATGTAGTCTCTGATCAAACCACCTTCCGCAAGCCTAAGTTCTTCAATCATAGCTTCATATTCCCGTAATTGTTGGGCTTGTATTTCTTCATACTCTTCCTGTGGAGTAATTTGATGCAATATTACATCAAAATACAATTCATCGGTTTCAAAGGGCCAGGGTTGTCCCATAAAATGCTGAAAAAAAGCAATGCCGTCTAAAATAAAGGTGGCGCTATCTCCCAGGTGCATCTTCCGAAGTGCAGCATAAACATCTCCTGCATACAGAGATTCTATAATTTGATCGTATAAAGGAGCGTCTTTTACCAAAATAGAGTCTTTTATGCGAAAATTATAAGTAACATCCACAATATCACCAATTTGTGGTTTCACTTCGTGTTTGTTTTCTACATAAAATTTGTAGTAGAAGCCTTCTTCTTTGTCTTTTTTAAATCCGGGATACTTTGAGCAAGCAGTTCCCAATGCTACTAAGGCCACTAAGGCGATCATTAATTTTGTTAATTTTTTCATTTTAATTATAATTTTGGTTAATTTTCATATAAGCTACCCCGCCCTTCGGGCACCTCTTCAAAATTTGAAGGGGATTTTTATCATCTCATTATCTTTATTTTCATTATTATCGTTTGATACGGTTTTATCCTGTTTCCATCGCCGCTGGCTCCGTAGGCTAAGTGGGAGGGGATGATTAACCGGGCTTCGGCGCCTCCGCTCATCAATTGCACAGCTTCATGCAAGCCGGCAATCTCTTCCGATTTTTCCACCATAAATTGCTTTTTCCCGTCGTCTTTTGAGTTATAAATTTCTTTTCCGGATAACAAGTAGGTGCGGTATTCCAAAGTTACGGTTTCCCCTATGCTAATGTTTGCTCCGGTTCCTTTGCGCGTTGTTTCATAGCGTAGTCCCGTGTTGGTTTGTGTCATATTCCATTGGTAGCGTTTCAAAAAAAGCTCAATGTCTTCATTCTCAAGCTCTAAAATTTTTTGATTGCCTAATATAAATGGATTGGTGTCTTCTGTTATTATTGTTGAGGTTTGAATAACGCCGGTAGCAGGGGGATTATTGCATGAAAGGAAGAGGGAGAAGGGGAGAAAGGAGAAAAGGAGAAGGGAGAAGAGAAGAAATCCCTTCTCCTTTTCTCCTTTTCTCCTTTTCTCCTTTCTCCTTTTAAACATACGACCTGCTATTGCTTAATTCCGGATGATTGTGAATAATTTCTTCAAAATATTTCATCGTATTTTCTAAAGTGTCATAGTGATAGGAGGCTGCTGCGTTTCTGTGGCCGCCGCCCTGAAAATAGGTTTTGGCAAATTGATTTACATCGAATATGCCTTTTGAGCGGAAGGAGATGCGAATACGCTTTTCTCTTTCAATAAAAAATGCTGTGAAAAAAATGCCCTTTAAAGAGATTCCATAATTTACAAACCCCTCGGTATCACCTTCTTTAAATTTGTTTTTTTTCATTTCTTCCTGGGTGAGGCACATATAAGAGGTTCCGAGATGGTGAAAAACTTTTAACGTATTTAAACTCAATCCCAACAAACGGATACGGCTTTCTGCATAATTATCATAGATGTTGCGATGAATATTTTCTCCGTTTACGCCCATTTCCATTAGTTTTGCCAACAAAGTGTATGTTTCAGGGTCGTTGCACACATAACTCAATGAGCCTGTGTCGGTAATGATTCCTGTATAAATACATGAGCCTATTTCTTTGTTCAGAAATGGTTCGTTGTTAATTTCAGTTAAAAAGCGATATATATTTTCACAGGTAGAGGTTGCATTTGTATCGGAATAAGTTATGGCACACGCTACTGTAGGGTTCGGATGGTGGTCAATCAATATCTTGTATGCCGGTGTTTCGAGCAGTGTTCTTTGCAATTCTATGCCGCTCCGTTGCTCGGCATTCATATCTACTAAAAAAAGAACATCTGCTTCTATGAGTATTTTTCTGGCTTCTTTTAAGTGTTTTTGTGCATTTACAATGTGCTCCGCTCCGGGCATCCATTTGTAGAAATCGGGCATATTGTTGGGAATTACGCATTGTATGTCAAAGCCTTGTGCAGAAAAGTAGGTATATAAAGCCAAAGAAGACCCAATAGCATCTCCATCGGGATTATAGTGCGTACAAACCGCTATTTTTTTACTTTCTTTTAATTTTTGTTGAATTTCTGAAATTTGAGAAATTGTGAGCACGGATTCTTAATTTGGCGGCAAAGAAACAAAAAAAATGTGTTTTTTGAATAAATATGTATTTTTGCCAACTTATATTTTACGCAAAAAAAATCAAACATTAATATTCACAAAAAAAGTTACAAAAAATGAAAAAACTATTATCTTTATTGATCGTCTCTGTGGTTTATTTACAAGCCTTTGCCATTCCGGCAAATCCCGATCCTGTTACTGTTCCGCAACCCAACGGAGAAGAAGTAACCCTCATTATGCAGGGAGATGAGTTTATCAATTGGGCCGTAACATTAGATGGTTACACTTTGCTTATTAATTCGGAGTTTTTTTGGAGTTATGCACAACTCGATGCTTCCGGAGATTTAAAACCTTCTGCTCACATCGCTACAGAGATTGAGAACCGTTCCCCTGAAGTAATCGCATGGCTGCAAACCATCAAGCCGGGCTTGTTTTATAGCGAAGAACAGGTGTATCATTATATGCAACTCCGGGAAATCTTTGAGATGGAGATGGAAAAAGGAGAGTTTACCAGAGCCACAGGAAACTATAAATTATTAGTTATTCTTTCGCAATTTCCTGAAGGTGTGTTCATGGGTACAAATTATAACGCTAGACCTATGACGAAAACCCCCGACGATTTTGAACTATTATTGAATCAAATCAAATATACTAATGCTGCGGGGGTGGTTGGAAGTATGAAAGATTATTACTTGGAAACATCTTACAATAAATTGGATGTACAATGTTCAATTGTTGGACCTTATACCCTTCCAAATCCGGCTCAGTTTTATGCGTATGAACCGTCTCCCGGTGTGGATTCCAACTATGTTGTATTTGCGCGGCATTCCCTTACAGAGGCTTATAATAATGGGGTGGATTTTTCTCAATTTGTTACCACAGGGAATACAATACCCAGTGTTTATATGATCTATGCAGGACATGACAAATCAAATGGGTGTTCAAATTGTATTTGGGCGCATGCACAACAAGGATTTAGTTACAACTACCAGGGATTTCTCTTTAGAGCATACGCTTGTTCTTCAGAGATGTCTGGTGCTGCCGGCAGCACTATGGCCGGTATCGGTACCATTTGTCACGAGTTTGGGCATGCTTTAGGTGTTCCCGACTTTTACGATACTAATTATGCAACAGGCGGTGACTATGATGGAACCGGATATTGGGATGTTATGGCATCCGGAGCCCATCTTAATAATGGTCATACACCTTCTACCCATAATCCGCGTTCAAAAGTAGAAACCCTCAAGTGGGCTACCGCCCACGAATTAACCACACCACAAAAGGTTACCATACCTGTGGGAAGAGTTTATGAAAACGCTTATTTTAAAATCAACACGCCTGTGTCGGGACAATATTTTATTATAGAAAACAAAAAGAAAGAGGGTTTTGATGCGTACGTTTACGGAGAAAATTTATTAATATACAGGTGTACTGAGCCATATACACAGCAGAGTGGAAACCAAACCAGCCCGCAACGCTTTTATCCTGTTGCTGCTAATGCGCCCGTAGCTGTACCGGCTTGGGGCGCAAACGCCAAAAGCCAATACGGAAACATTAACTCAAGTTCAACTCCCTGGCCCGGAACGTTGAACAAAACTGCTTTTACAAATACCACAATCCCCGGCATGATTACCTGGGATGGCCAGCCTGTAAATAAGCCCATTTCAAACATTCAGGTACATGGCGATTATATCACTTTTGATTTTATGGGCGGCGGCGGAACTAAATCAGATTTCCATGTGTTTCTTCCGGCTTTTTATGGATGTGTGGTTGCACCTCAATCCAGCTCAACTTTGCCGGTAAAGTCCGGAGAGAATTTCTCTTTTACTGTGAATCTGCTTCCTTCTCATAATAAATCTGAGCTGAAAGTTACAGCAAATAATGTTGAGTTGACCCCTTCCGGCAATGTTTATACCATTTCAAATGTTCTGGAAGATAAAATTGTTAGAATTGAAGGATTAGCTTTTAATACTTTCCCCATTACTGCTACGGCAACTGCAAACGGAACCATTACACCCGCCGGGGTTACTCAGGTAAATGATGGAGGTGTACAAACCTTCGAAATAAGAGCCAACAACGGATGCAGTATAGATCAGGTGCTGATAGATGGTGTAGATGTGGGAAACATAACCGGAACCACATACTCTTACACTTTTATAAATGTTGTGGCGCCCCGTACCATACATGCAATATTTAAATTGGGGGGACAATATACCATTGACGTTTCTCGAGACAGCGTCTCTTTTGAAACATACGCGGGGATACCTTCTATCACAGAAGAAGTTACTGTATCTTCTCCTGATGTAATAACCTATATCACTGTAGCATCAACGTCTGCCTATTTTCAGGTTTCCAGCAATGGAACAAGTTGGCTTCCGTCTCTTCTGATACAAAGAGCTCAGCTTCCGTATAAATTGTATATCCGGTTTTATCCTCGATGGTGGGGAGATGATGGGGTTTTTGATAACATTATAACATTAAAATCTATAGAGGCTTACAATGATATTAAATGTCATGGTGTATCCAATTTAGGAATTAATGATCAAGATAATGACCACGGTATTGTAATTTACCCCAATCCAACTACCGGAGAATTACGAATTACAAATTACGAATTACAAATTAATAGTGTTAATGTTTTTGATATTTACGGAAGAAGCGTATTGTGTCACGGGCCTCAAACATCCTCCGAAACTACAATTAACATCTCGCATCTATCTGCAGGAATGTACTTCGTTCAAGTAACCACCGAAAAAGGAACAATAACCAAAAAAGTAATCAAAGAATAAACCATCATCATGGCGCAAAGTTACGAACAATCGGGTGTCTCCTTAGAAGCGGGTTATGAATCTGTTCGCCGGATAAAAAAACACATTGCCAAAACAGAACGATTGGGCATGATGGGCAATATCGGCAGTTTCGGGGGCATGTTCGATTTGTCGTTACTTGGCTTAAGAGAACCTGTATTGGTAAGTGGCACCGACGGTGTGGGCACCAAACTGAAATTAGCATTTTTGTTAGACAAACACGACACAATTGGACAAGACGTGGTAGCCATGTGTGTGAACGACGTGTTGGCACAGGGCGCCCAGCCTCTTTTTTTCTTAGATTATATTGCTGTAGGTAAAAACAACCCCGCACAAATTGAGCAAATTGTAAAGGGCGTTGCCGATGGGTGTGTATTAGCAAATTGCGCACTCATCGGCGGCGAAACCGCTGAAATGCCCGACATGTATGCAAATGGAGAATACGACATCGCCGGTTTCACAGTGGGCGCAGTCGAAAAATCAAAACTTCTTGACGGCTCGAAAGTAAGCGCCGGCAACGTGCTCATCGGCATACAATCTTCCGGCGTACACTCTAACGGCTTTTCCTTAGTGCGTAAAATTGTGCTCAAAGATCATCATTTCGATTTACATCAATATGTAGATGAATTGAATGGCAAATTGGGCGAGGTGTTGCTTACGCCCACTAAAATTTACGTAAAACCCGTGCTTGAAGTGCTGAAAAGCATAGACGTACACGCTATTTGCCACATCACCGGTGGCGGTTTCGACGAAAACATTCCCCGTGTGTTACAAAAAAACCAAGGTGTTGAAATTAAAGAAAGCAACTGGGAAAAACCACCCATCTTCAACTTCTTGGAAAAACAGGGCAACATCGCCCACCGCGAAATGTTCAACATCTTCAACATGGGCATCGGAATGATTCTAATAGTAAAACCGGAAGATGCCCACGCCACCATGCAAATCCTCAAAACCTGCGGCGAAACCGCGTTCGAAATTGGAAAAGTGGTGGAAGGAAATAATGATGTGACGATTAAATCATGAAAAAAATTGCAATCTTCGCCTCCGGCAACGGCTCAAACTTCCAGGCTATTATTGATGAAATTGAACAAGGTACCCTCACCGCTGAAGTTGCGGCCTTAGTTACCGATAACCCCGCGTGTTTTGCCATACAACGCGCACTTTACCACAAGATTCCGGTATTCTCATTCATTCCCAAAAATTACGCTTCAAAAGAAGAATACGAAAAGGCAATCGCCTTTTATCTCATAGAAAAAAACGTTTCGCTCATCGTATTGGCAGGCTACATGCGTTTAATCGGGGAGGTGTTGTTGTCCGCATTTCCTCATCGTATTATCAACATTCATCCGGCTTTGCTACCCGCCTTTCCGGGAAAAAACGGCATCCAACAAGCCTACAACCACGGCGTAAAAGTATTTGGCGTAACCGTGCATTACGTTGACGCCGGCATAGACACCGGAAAAATCATCGCACAAGAATGCTTCAAAGCAGCAGGA
>WQWP01000019.1 GCA_009787485.1 Lentimicrobiaceae bacterium
ATTTTAATGCACTATGCAGAGGCGCTTTCTTTAACGATGGTTACTAATTATGGCATTTTTACTCCGATACATTGCACTACGACTTTTGAAAGCTACGCGAGGCAGCAAGTCTCTGTTTTTAGTTTTACTCCGGAGATGGAGATTACTTTTCAGGGGTTGAAGTATGCTGTTGACAGGCAGAAGTTTAAGGAGTTGTGGGAAGGGTCTTTGAATGAGGCGGTGGGGCAGGGGTTTACGGTTGAGTTGGGGGGAAGAGGTGCGGTTTTGGTGTATAGGGTATTTTAATGAAAAAACTTTATCTTCGCTTGCCTTATTTTATTCAAAAAGTAATCTCCACATCTCCTCAATCTTCCCCACCGGAATTAATTTTATCTGATATTTTGAAACGTCCACCCCTTTCATATTATATTTAGATAGGAAAAAGCGTTGAAACCCCAATTTATCCGCTTCGACAATGCGTTGCTCAATGCGGGGCACCGGGCGTACCTCGCCGCTCAGCCCCATCTCGCCGGCAAAACAAGTGTTGGCATCAATGGCAACATCGGCGGTGGAGGATAAAATGGCTGCCATAATGGCTAAATTTATAGCCGGGTCGTCAATGTTAAATCCGCCTACAATATTTAGGAAGACGTCTTTAGCGCCCAATTTGAAACGGCATCGTTTCTCTAAAACTGCCAATAGCATATTGAGACGGCGCAGGTCGAAACCGGTGGCAGAGCGCTGCGGCGTACCATACACCGCTGTGCTTACTAATGCCTGTGTTTCAATCATTAACGGACGGTTGCCTTCTAGTACGGCGGCAACAGCCGTTCCGCTAAACAGTTCTTCGCGATTAGAGAGCAGGATTTCCGAAGGGTTGGTTACTTCGCGCAAACCGGTGGCATTCATCTCAAAAATACCCAGTTCGGCGGTGGAGCCGAAACGGTTTTTAATGCAACGCACGATGCGGTATCCGTAATGTTGGTCGCCTTCAAATTGCAGCACGGTATCCACGATGTGCTCCAATATCTTAGGACCTGCAATGGCGCCATCTTTCGTAATATGACCGATTAAGAAAACGGGCAGCGCAGTGGTTTTTGCCAAATGTTGAAACTCGGCAGCGCACTCTTTTATTTGCGAAATAGATCCCGCTGCCGAATCAATGAGCGTGCTTTGCATGGTTTGAATAGAATCCACAATAATCATATCGGGCTGCAGCTCTTCTATGTGTTTTACAATCTCTTGCGTTTGCGTTTCCGTAAGAATGAACAGTTTTTGGTTGGGATGTTTTGAAATCCGTTCGGCGCGCATTTTCAACTGTGTTTCACTCTCTTCACCGGAAATATAGAGCACTTTGTGTTTTTGCAAAGCTAATGCCATTTGCAGCAATAGAGTGGATTTTCCGATTCCGGGCTCTCCGCCCAGCAGCGTAAGCGAGCCGCGCACGATACCTCCGCCCAACACCGTATCCAATTCCTGATAACCGGTGGTAATACGTGGCATCTCTTCCATCTCTATTTCGCTAATTGCTTTGGGTTTCGATTTAATCAGCGTAGATAACGCTTTGCCCTTTTGTTTTTCTTCGCGGTGTATCACTTCTTCTTCAAAGGTGTTCCATTCGCCACACGAAGGACACTTTCCTATCCATGTAGAAGACTGATAACCACAGTTTTTGCAATAAAAAAAACGAGTTGATTTTGCCATTGAATTTTTGTTGCGAAGATAAAGTTAATTTGCACACAGATGACACAGATTAAACAGGTAAACACAGATTTTATTTGCTTTATCAGATATGGCAATACCTCTTTAAAGAAATTTTATGTTAATTCGCACTTGCAAAATTTTTAACCACAAATTATAATGTCATGAGAAAAATTTATTTTTTTTTGTTTTTGCTTACTTTAGTAATTTGCTTTACTACGGCATATCCTCAAAAATATGCAGCGAGCCAAATGATGACCACCGAGAATGGTGTTTTCTGTAAAGTTGCTTATATTGAAGCGACTACTCCTTCCAAGCAAGCCGAGTTTGTGGCCGATAATTTAGAAATTATTTGGCATAAACCTGAACCCTACGCCATAGGTCAGGAAGTTTATTACTCAAAATTGATAGATAAAAGTTTAGTGCACTGGTATTTAAACGACCAGCGCGTGGCGCAGTACGCCCATACGAATAGTGCGGTTTGGGAGTTTCCTACTACATCGGATTTTCCAAGCGTTTATGCCAACAAAAGTGGTAGCATGTACGTTGTAGCGGATGGCACAAATTTGTCTGTATTAGATCCCGTTACCGGTGAAGAGATTTGGCAAAAAACTTTTGACGCGTCTATTTCATACGCCGCCGCTTTCCCGGATGGTACCGGCTTTTATTGCAGTGTAGGCGAATATCCTGATCCGTACATGGTGTATGCTTTTTTAAAAACTTCTCAAACTCCGCTATGGTCATTACCTGCAGAGAGTAGCGTGGTGGGCATCAGCGTTTCGGAAGACCATTCTCAATTGCTTGTGTGTCTTGCGCAGCCTGCCCAAAAAGCAATGGTGGTTGATCCTGCCAACGGAGCAGTGAAACAGGAACTCTATTATTATAACAACTCGCCTTCGCAGGCGCCGGCTTTTAGTGCAAACGGAGAATACCTGGCATTGGCAGATTTTAGCGGAAAGGGAACATTGTATAAAAGAATAAACGGAAAATACGAAGAACAGTGGAAAACCAATCTTCTTCCTGCCGGATCTAACTCATGCTGGGGTAGCGGGCAAGCCATATCTGCCGATGGATCAACCATAGCATTCGGCACGCTTGATTTTACATCTTCGGGCGGTTTTAACGGATCAGTGTATGTATTTAATAACTACTCAAATGAAGCCATTTGGTCTATCCATAATTGTGGCGATATGGTAGCCAATATTGCCATTACGGATGATGGAAGTTTGATTGCCTGCGCCTCGTGGGGGCCGTTAAACCAAGCAACTCCAGACCTGTACATTTTTAGAAAAGAGAGTTCGGTTCCGGTGTCATCACTCACCACGCCGGGTTCGTTTTCGTATGTGGATTTAGCTCCCGATGGTTCAAAGGGTATTGTAGCAGGCAAAGCAACGCACGCACGCGAAATGGGTTATGGCGGAAATGCTTATCTATTTAAACCAGTACCCTCTACTTACGGCAATATTGGCGGTACGGTAAATTTGGTGGGGGCCAATGACCATAGTTTTTCTTTGATAGAAATTAAATCTCTTGAAAATTACTATGCGTTTTCAGAAGAATCCGGAGCGTTCAACATTAAATATATCCCCGAAGGAACTTATAATGTAACCGTTTCAAAACAAGGTTACTATTCTAAGACCATTGAAAATGTTGTGGTAACAGGAGGAAATACGGTAAATCTTGATATTGAATTAGAGCCTGCAGGCGAAGCGGTAACAAACCTATTTGCCTTTCAAGGTGCATATACCACCGTATATCTAAAATGGAACGCTTATTCGGGCGCACATACCGGATATAACATTTACAGAAAGCGGGCAGAAGCGGCTCCTTTTATTGAAAAAATTGCCACAGTGGGCGCTAATGTTACTGAATTTATTGACGATACCGCCCTGCCCACGATCCATTACTATTACGCGGTAACTGCAAAAATAAGCGAAGATTTGGAATCTATTTTCTCGAATACGGCTTTGGGATATGTGAATACTTCTTTTATTACCCGAGAAATTGACATTTATACGTGCGACATCATTCCCAACATTGATGGCGTAATTTCTCCCGGAGAGTGGGATGATGCTTTTGTTTTCGATGCTTCCGACTTTTTGGGTAGCGACGGAAGGTTTGAGCCTGTTGGAAGTGTGATCATTTACATGAAAGCATATAACGATAACCTGTATGTGGCTGTGGAAAATAAAAATGATACCCAATTGAGCGCCGGCGACCGTACCGCACTTTATATTGATGACAACAATAACGGTCGTTATGAAGAACCGGGGAATGACTCGGAAGGAAATTATTGGATCAACTACGGACCTGCCGGAAATTACAGTATTCAATACCGTCCTATTTACAGTAATGGCGGTGTAGGCGCTGTTGTAGATTTAGCCCCCAATGTGGCCGCTTCGGATGCCACAGGCTATGTGGTGGCTGAATTTGTGCTTCCAATTGGTACGAACGATGCTGACATTACTCCCGGACCCGGAAACAAAAGCAGCGCTTATATCTATGTGAGAGACGGCGCTTTTGGAGGGCAAGACGGACAATGGCCTTATGATAACCCTGAAGTATTTGTGCCCACCGGATACGGAACGCTAAACTTTTTTACTACAAGCCAAGTTCCTCCGCCTCCCACAAACCTGCGCTATACTACGCACTATTTCAATTCTCCGGAATTTGTGGCCATCTCTTGGAACTTGCCTCAAATAAATAACTTGAAAATGTTTAAAATTTCTATAAAAAATATGAATACCGGAGCTACTGACCATTCTGAAGTCATAGGTGCTCAAATGATTTACGAAGTTGCAGACCAAACTACCTACCATGTAACGATAACCACAGTAAATAAAGCAGGCCAGGAATCTGTTCCATCTGCTGTATTGGAAATTAAAACCGATTTTACAGGAATTGTCACGCCCAACAAAACGAACTTCAATATTTATCCTAATCCGGCAAACAATATCTTACACATCACATCCGAAATAGTTGAACCTGTGAATATTGAAATTTACAATCTCACCGGCAGTAAAATTCTACATCAAGTAATGACTGAATCGCATCACAGTATAAACGTTACAAATTTCATTGCGGGCGTCTATTTTATCAAGGTGGGAAATGCGGTGAAAAAGTTTGTGAAATATTGAGTTTTAGGAGTTGTATTTGAAGATTAACTACGACTCTTGTAATTCGAACCACTTTTCTTCTTTCTCTGCAATATTGCTTTTTAATTTTTCGTATTCTACGTATAACGATCCGTTTTCAATCTCTTTAGCATACTGTTCAGGTTGCGCCAATTTCATTTCAATATGATGCAACTCTTTTTGGACGTTTGCAATTTCGTTTTCTAATTTTTTAAGTTGATTTTGAATTTTTCGATGTTGCGCTTCCTGCTCTTTTTTAAGCAGATAGTTTTCTTTGTTAACAGAAACGGTTTTATCCTCTCCGGCTCCAATATTTAATTTACGCTGCAATTCGTTGAGCGAATCTAATTTTTTCTTTTCCAAAAAATCGAAAACATCGCCGATGTAGGTTTTTAGTTTTTTGTCTTTAAATTCAAAAACTTTATCGCATAAACCGGATAGAAAATCACGGTCGTGCGAAACGATGACTAAACTTCCCGTATAGTGCAGTAACGCGTTTTTCAACACATCTTTCGAGGCCATATCCAAATGGTTGGTAGGCTCATCTAAAATAAGCAGGTTAAAAGGCGATAGCAACAATTTTGCCAGTGCCAGGCGCGATTTTTCGCCGCCGGAAAGTACCGATACTTTTTTCTCTGTATCTTCCGTGGTAAACAGAAATCTTCCTAAAATAGTTCTGATTTTCGGGCGAATATCTCCCACTGCGACTTCGTCAATGGTTTCAAAAACAGTTTTATTCGGATTTAATAATAACGCTTGATTTTGTGCGTAGTAGCCAATCACTACCTGATGTCCCAATTGCATAGAGCCTTGTTGCGGCGCAAGTTCGCCCACAATGCTTCTTACGAAGGTGGATTTTCCTTCGCCGTTTCTGCCCACAAAAGCCACGCGCTCGCCACGCTCCAAGTGCATGTCAATATCTTTCAATACATTAAGGGAGCCGTAGCCCAGCGACAATTGTTTGGCTTCTACCGTTACCTTTCCGGAGTGTGGCGCCGCCGGAAATTTAAAAGAGATGGCGCTGTCATCTACTTCATCTACAATAACTTTATCCATCTTTTCTAACAGTTTTACTCGGCTTTGCACCTGCTTAGCCTTGCTGGCTTTATAGCGAAAACGCTCCACAAATCGTTCAATTTGTGCAATCTCTTTCTGTTGGTTTTCAAATGCGGCTTGCTGGGTTTCAATACGTTCCAACCGCTGCTCCACATATTCGGAATAGCTGCATTTGTAATCTTGAATATTCCCCAAAGTAATCTCAATAGTGCGGTTGGTTACCCGATCTAAAAAAGTGCGGTCGTGCGATACCATAATCAGGGCGCCTTCATAATTTGTCAGATACTCTTCCAACCACTGAATAGACTCGATATCCAAGTGGTTGGTCGGCTCATCCAGGAGGATAATTTCCGGCTTTTGAAGTAAGATTTTGGCGAGCGCCACGCGCATTTGCCAGCCGGAGCTGAACTCGTTCAGCGGGCGTTCAAAATCCGTTGGTTTAAAACCTAATCCCAGCAATACTTTTTCAGCATCCGCATTCATGGTGCTTCCGCCGAGGAGGTGAAACCGCTCTGTAAAATCGGACAACTGTTGCGCCAATTTGTGATACTCTTCCGACTCGTAATCCTCACGTATAGAAAGTTGTTCCGTGATTTGCGCAATTTGCTTTTCCAACTGTTTCTGTTCCACAAAAGCAGACAGTGTCTCATCCCAAACATTACGCGAAAAGTTATTTGCCATTTCCTGAGGCAAGTAGCCGGTTTTAAAGCCGGCAGTAATCACCATAACCCCCGATTCAGGCTCAATCTCTTTATGAATAATTTTAAGTAGCGTTGATTTTCCGGCACCATTTTTCCCCACCAAGCCAATACGGTCGCGGTCGCCTACCACAAAAGAAACGTCTTTAAACAGGAAGTCGCCGGTAAAATTAACTGAGAGTTTGTGGATTGAAATCATGGGGGCGAAAATAGAGATTTTATTGTTTCTTTGCACCCATGAAAATCATCTGCATCGGCCTAAACTACAAATCCCACATTGAGGAATTAAACAAAACAGTTCCCAACAACCCCGTGTTTTTCTTAAAGCCCGAAACCGCGCTTACGTTACGAAACCGTCCATTTTTTCATCCCGAGTTTTCAAACAACATTCATTATGAAGTGGAATTGGTGGTGCGCATCAATAAGTTGGGAAAACATATTCAAAAAAAGTTTGCGCATACTTATTACGATGAAATTGGGCTAGGCATAGATTTTACGGCGCGCGATATTCAAGCCGATGTTTTTAAAAACGCCTTGCCCTGGGAAATATCCAAAGCCTTTGATGGCTCCGCTGTAGTAAACAGGTTTCTTCCTAAAACCGATTTCGTTGATTTGCAAAATATCCACTTTTCACTTCATAAAAACAAACAGCTTGTACAACAAGGAAATACATCAGATATGCTGTTTACGATAGATGAAGTGATTGAATACGTGTCTCAATTCATCACTTTAAAAATCGGAGATTTAATTTTCACCGGCACGCCTTGCGGTATCGGCAAAGTAGAGATTGGGGATGAGCTGGAAGGATATGTTGAAAAGGAGTTGATGTTTAAGTGTAGGGTGAAATAATTAGGAATTCAAATGTCTTATATTTTTACCACCTTCCTCACAACCACCCCTTGTTCCGTTGCTATCCTAACAAAATAAGCCCCTGTCGGGAAATGTGAAATATCAACAGTTATGGTGTTGCCGTTTCGTAGAGACAAGGCATGCCTTGTCTCTACCATGCAACCATAAACATCAAAAATCTCAATGTTTCGAACGTCATTGCGGGCTTGACCCGCAATCTCCACAATTCCCGTGGTTGGATTAGGAAACAAACTCACTTCTTCTAACTCCCTAACTTCTTTAATCCCAACTCCTATCGTTTCTTCAACATAGTTCGACGTATCAGAACAGCCATTTGTATAATATGCAATAACATAATATTCGTAATTGCCAACGGGCAGGTTCTCATCTAAATACAAGGTATCTGTTAATAGTGCGTTGGTTATTCGCATATTGTTTCTATAAACATGATGACCTCTAATGAGTTGATTATCTGCGGAACATGACCATTGCAATTGAATGGAGCTTTGATTTATTACATGGGCATCTAAATGGGTAGTGTTATCGCATATTACCTCCTCATATTCATAATCTTTGGTTATATCATGGCAATAAATATCTACCAGCGTTTCTCCGTAATCTCTGTAATATTCCACACATATTTTCATGTGCCAGCCCCAAGGGTTTGTATCTTCTACTTCATAACCCCTAATAATATAAAACACCCCCGGCTCTCTATCGCTCATAAATAGAGGCGTGGGGGCACTTCCGTTAGCATAACTCTCGCTTACAAACACATGGCGAAATGTATGCCCCGTATCGGCGCTAAATGATACTTTATAGGTTACGTAATAATTAGGATCAGGAAACAGGGAACTTACATATACCTCACCTGCTTTGCCACCACGATAAACATCGGGAAAAACTCCGCTGATTTGACCAAAAACATATTCTTCATTTATTGTTAGGTTAATATAACTTTGAAAACAATCAAAGGTGTGATAAAAACCACGACCACTTAGCCCAAATGCTTCTTTTTCTTCCCATCCAAATTCACTAAATTCCATATAACCCGCTCCACTGACATTCAAAAAAGTTGCACCATAATCTGTACTTTTTGATAACCATTCTCCATACCCACCCCTATAAAGAATCCCTTCAACATTTGCCGGAAAATAGTATTTTGACCCTATATTTTCCTCTCTAAATACCCAGTTTTTTCCGTAATCAAAACTCACACAAAGCTGCGTATGAGTGTAGTTGTTTTTACTATAAGTTCTTCTGTTATAAAGCACTCCATGTGTAGCATCGGCAAGAATAGAAGAAGGTTGCATTTCATATTCAGGATTGGCAAAATAGTTGGCAGCATATTGTATGGTTAACTTTTTGCCGTTTTCGGTTAAACGGTAAATGGCGGTGCGGAGAGTGTCGTAATATGGCGGTCCCCATGAATCATGAATACCATACCAAGGTGCGGATAAGTATAATTCGCCAAGGGCTGCACCACGAGCAACAACACGATTTTGGGCAAAAGAGAGGTTGTTTGTAAAAAGAAAAATAGAAAGTAAGAACAATACTCGTTTCATAAGGTTTAAAGTTTAAAATTCAATATTTTTTGTAAAATTATGCAGCAATAAGTTTGTTTTTTTTCATAAAATAAATATGTTGGTTATTACTAATATGCGGCACAAAGTACAAGATTTTTTTTAATTGCCTTTTTTTGCTTTTTAGCGCAATTAAAAGCAATTAAAAGCAAATAAAAGAATCAAACATTTCATAATTTTAAAACCTGTTTATTAACCAAATTATTCAAGTTATGAAAAAATTTCTTATTCTTTTATTTTTGGCAATCGTTTTTGCCTTTTCTGCCCATGCCCGGCAGTGGGTAAGTTTTTCCAAAAGCGATCCGAGCACGCCCGAGCTTAATCTATTAATTTCCAATTCTCAAACTGTAAGTTTTGAGGTAACTATTCCGGAGTTTCAAATTATCGGCGATACTATTATCAATACCAATGCAGGCAGAGATATTAGTCAACCTCCGGGTCCGGTGATGGCTCCTTATGGCGAGGGTATCTATCTAAGCTCTGCCGGACAAGGGAATGTTGACAATAGAGTAATTTCAGGAAATGAGATTTCCCAATGTGAAACCGGTTTATATATTTACAACTCCAAAGCCAAGATTTGTGGAAATCAAATATTCAATAATCATTTCGGCGTGCGTTTATTTAACAATAGCCAAACTTCTTTCACGGGGTTCAATGGTGTTATAGGTGAGAGTAGATGTGGTTATCAAATCATCCGCGATAACAGTTCCTATGAGATTTACGCTTCCCAAAACGCTTTCCCCAGCCCATTTATTTACAACCAAATTATAGATGAAAATAATGGCGGCAATCCGAATAATGACCCGCTTCTTTATTACGACATTCCAACAAGAGGCATAGACCCGGGTACAGGACAATTATGTCTTGGTATTCCCTATAACTACTGGGGTGTAAACTTTGTTCATGACGAAGATATTTATCCTCCGGCATACTTCTGCACTTCTCCTATTTGGATACCGCCGGGCAAAGCAAACTCTTCTCTTGAAGAAGAACTCTTTGAAGCCGCTTTGGAGCATTTCATCCTTGGAAACTATGCTTCTGCCCAAACTGCGTTCCTTAATTTAATTGAAACCTACCCGCAAAGCGAATTTGCCATAGCTTCCCTGCACGAGCTTTTTGCGCTGGAGCAGTTTGTAGATAATGACTATGCAACTTTACATGATTATTATGCTTCTTTTACGCCGGCAGACAGTACATTGTTCGATGTGGCGGACTTTTTGGCAACCCGTTGCAATGTATGGACACAAAACTGGCAACCCGCAGTGGATTGGTACGAGTACCGCATTGAAAACCCGCCAAGTTACCAGGATAGCGTGTTTGCCGTAATAGATTTGGGAGATATTCACTTAATGATGGCGGCAGATACCACCGATACCCCCACCGGCACAAAAGCAAGACCTATTTGCTATTACCGTTTGGCAGATATAAAACCTCGTTCCAAGCAAGAATATGAAACAAACAAATCGAATCTGTTAGCAACTTTACCCCAAATAAAAAAACCTCACACCACAAATCCCATACCGCAAACTGATAAAAAAGGCTCATTAGGTCTGTGCATTCCCAATCCAACCACCGGAAGTGCAACGATTACTTTTGACATTTACACCGAAGGAGCAGTAGAACTCAAAATTTACAATACATTGGGGCAATTGATGCAAGCGCTGCCGCAAGGAGGTCTTAAAAAAGGAATTTATCGAACGAAAATTTCTCTTGCAGGTACTCCGGCTGGAATTTATCATTATGTGCTCTTTGTAAATGGGGAAAGGGTTGATGCTAAAAAATTGATAGTAAATTAACTTTAGAAACAGCTAAACCTTATTTCTTAACACTGACAATATAATGGGGACTCCTATTAATTTGTTCTTACTGTTTTTGATTTTTCAAAAAGCCGAAGTCCATTAAAACTCTTTGAAAAGGATATTCAGTAAATAAAAAACCAATCCCAACAATTTCAGTATGAATATGTTGGGATTTTTTGTATCTTTGCGCATTACCTCGAAAATACGGATTGTGAGCCAAAATCGGGGTAATCTAACCCAAAAGATATGCGCAAATTAGAAAAATTTCCGAATTACAACCCACCATTGCTTTTTCCGAATTTGACATCTTCAGAGATTACGGTCAAAGTTTTCTTAAGCCGATGCGACCTGTTGGTTTGAATGTGAATCTTGACATAACTTATTTTTGCAGCGAATATACACTTATTTTTCTAAATGTCAAGCAATTAATAAAAAATATTCATAAAAAAACGACATAGAAGCAAAGCCCGAAAAACGCCGAAGGCGTTGAATGTGAATAACCCCGTGCAAGTTCGCCAACGGCGAACGCAGCTCGGGGTAAGAATGACATGCGGATAAAGCAGCGTGCCGTTAGGTACGCAACCATAGTAAAATGCTGATGTTCAACCCCTACGGGGTTGTAGAAAGTGCGCGTGCTTTTCCTACCCCGAGCTGCGCCTTCGGCTTGCACGGGGTTATTCATATTACACACCTGCGGTGTGTTAGTTGAATGTGTTGAATTAGAGCCTGTTGATTTTTAGGAGCGCCCTAATATCTAAAAACCCTGAGTGTCGTTTAACGGCGTTCAGGGTTTCAGCTTATGGTTATCTCGGAACATTCAGCAAGTAAAGCCAATGGCAAATTCCTAATTCTAGTACCCTCCGCCCCATTTCCGCAAAAACCACTCCACCCCAAAAAGCAGCACAATCACCCCAAAATACCACCAAGAGTTCAGAAATAAACTGTAACGCTTTTGATATGAGGCGATCGCCTTAATATTTTCATTTTTCCTAATATCATTTTCTAAAGCAGAAAAATCATCCGCTGTGTAAAATTTTCCATGCGTTGACTCAGAAATGTTTTGCAACAATGAATGGTTTGCCACTAAATTCAAGGTTTCGAGATGCACTTCTTGAACGGTGAAAACGCCTGATTTAGAGTATGATTTATCGCCGAATTTTACATTGGCGTTCCAGGAGTAAGTTCCGGCAGGCAGTTTACCCAACGACAAGAAATAGCCGTTATTCTGCTTTGAAAATTGCATCTCATGTTTTTTTTCTTCCGGATCGGTGAAATGAAAGGTAACCTCCGGGTCGTTTCGCAGCTCGTAACTTTCATTATACAGCTCAGCAGTAATCTCTACCGGCGCATTTTCGTTAAACACATTTTTCGTTATGACACGAAAAAAACTCCTGTCGCCTTTTATAGACAAGAAAAGCGCCGTTTTGTTGATAATTTCATTAAATACATCATGATTATTGGCATACAAATAATTATAAATTTTCCATTGCCAAATTCCTGTTCCTGTCAATATACCTGTTTTTCCGGCATGCATTTCATTGAAAAGAAACAACGGGTAATTCGTAGTTACATTATTGATTTTCTGATATAAAAAAGTATTGGCGGAAACAGCAGTTTTGTACTCTCCAAACGGCGTGCTTACCGGCGGAAATTTAGCCAACATCTTTTTGGCTTCTTCTGAAAAAGTAAACGAAACAAAATTGTTGTTAAACGCCGGCATCGCTTCGTTCCGCAAATTCTTGTTCTGCACCATATTCAACCCCAAATTCAAGCTGTTGAACGATGCCAAATTCGTAGATTCTCCCACAATAAACCAACACGCGTTTCCGCCTGTTTGAATTTTTGCTACTAAATTATTGGTAGCCTGGTGCGCAGAAGGCAATTGATGCAAGATAAACAACACATAATCATCAATATTGGCAGGCAATTTATCGGTGGAGAAAAGGTCGATTTGATAACGATCGGAGGTTTCGAGCGCGCTTTTAATAGCTGCAATATCGGGATGCGGCGCATTGTAAATAATTGCAATCTTTTCGCGCTGATCTACCACTTCTATGTAGAAAGAGGCGGTATTGTTTTTGGTAGAAATCTCGTTTTCAACGGGCGCCAAAGAGATTTGATAACGATGCACGCCTTTTTCTTTTGCTGTTAATGTAAAACGCACCGTTTCAAAGAATTGATTACCTGCAATGGCAATATTTCTCGTAAAAATATCCTGCTTCCCATCGGAAACGGTTAAGGTGGTATTTTTTCCGGCTAATTGTGTGGCCGCCACTTTAATTTCTACCGGAAAAAGATTGCCCAAAAAGGTTTGTCTATTATATATAACATTAGATATATACAAATCGGGCTGTGCTTCAGGGTTTCCCATTCCCACCGTGTAAACGGGCGCTTTTTGCCTTTCCGCCGCGTACAATGGATTGGCGCCTTCGTTAAAAATGCCGTCGGTAAAAAGCACCACGGCGCCGATGTTTCTATTTGTGTAATAGTTGTTTATCTCTTCAAACAGCGCGGATAGATGGGTGGATTTTTCGCTAAAATCCAATGTCGCGTCATCATGAATTAACCGCACGCCTTCACCTACGGAATAATTCACAATTTCGTAATTCTTTTGCAGATGTTGGATAAAGGTTTTATAGTTTGTTTTAAAAGTAGTGGTGTAAAAATTGGAATCGGGTGTAGCAATAATAGATTCGGTATTGTCAATCCCCACAATGATAATCGGTTTTTCTGTCTGTTTAACGGTCAGTCGCAACATGGGCGCCAACAAAAGAAAAGCCATCAAAGCCACCACAATGCCGCGAAAAATAAACATTACCCGTTTGGCACGATTCTCAAATACGATGTTTTTATTTTTGTAATACAATAAAAAAGAGTAACCTGCGCCAACTAAAATGCAAATGAGGACAAGCCATAATGAATATTCCGTAAGAAATGACATAGTTTAAAAAATTAGGCGGCAAAGGTATGGATTTTTTCGATTTTGTTGAAGGGTTTTTAACATCATTCCATTTTCCCCCCTTGACAAATGCCATTTCAATGTGTATATTCGCCGTGTAATTGATGCAGGGAGAAAATATTTTCAGATTCGTTCATTTTCAATATATTACACTAACAACTCATCCGCATCGGTTAGAAATAATTAACCAACTTACTCATTAAATCTTAAAAAATGGACTATCAACCACAAAATTTCCCTCCTACTATTGAAGGGCTAAGGGCTTCCATTGAAGCATCTAACCGTTATTTAACGGAAAAATTTGCCGAAACCGACAGGCTAATGAAAGAAACTGACAGGCAAATGAAAGAAACTGACAGACAAATGAAAGAAACCGACAAGAAATTTGCTGCTCTCAATAAGCAACTCGGCGGCATTTCAAATTCTAACGGTGCTGCGGCAGAATCGTACTTCATAAACAGTTTTATGAAAAGTATGGAGTTTGCCGGACAAAAGTACGACAGTATTGATTCTAACTTTAAAAGGAAGGTCAAAAGCCTTAATCTTCAGGGCGAGTACGATCTGGCGCTCTACAACTGCACTTCAGTAGTGATTATTGAAATAAAGTACAAGGCAGATGAAACAGATGTTGATGATTTACTTGAAAAAGCGCCGATTTTTAAACAATTGTATCCACAATACACAAATCTCGATCTCTATCTTGGATTGGCTGCACTACACTTCAGTAAGGGAGTGGAAAAGAAATCGAAACAACAAGGAATTGCTGTCATCAAGCAAGTGGGGGAGAATATGGTAATTTATGACGATAGATTGAGAGTGTTTTAGCATAGAGAATTATTTTACCGCTTCTCATGCGTGCAAGCCCCCTTCGCCTCCTCCTTTATATCCGCTTTAAAACGCCCCTCAATTTGATAAAATTGATATAACGTTTTAGGAGAAAGCACCTTTTTTAATTGCTCATAAAGTTTTTTCTCCAAACGAAGGAGCTGCTCTTTCGTTTGAATCCGGTCTTCCATGATAATATACAATTGCTTGTCGCTGAGCTTGGTGTGATCAATGCGCCCTTTGCGGCGGTCAATATTGTTTTTTTGTAGCAGCGCTCTGCTCGCTTCAAAAATCTCCGATTCTTCTTTAAGATAAGGATTATACAAATCCCAAAATGCGTGACGCTCCCCATCGGATAAAACCAAATTCCGTTCAATAAAATTTTTCTTAATCATCATAATAGACTGACAATCATCCTGTTCCTGCGCAAACGAAAAAGAAAACACAAACATAAAAACAGCGGTAAATATTAAACGTAGTGGTTTCATAATTTAAAAATTTAAAATTTAATCCTGTTAATCTTATTTATCTTGCTAAAATCTTGGTTCAAACTAATAGTCAAAGTAACACTCCAAATCATACATCACCTCACAAAAACTATCAATCTCATAATCATCTACATAAAAGTCCACCGCACGATATACAATGGTTTCTTTAGCAACTGGAGTTTCATTCGTTTCAATAAATTCATTTACAATGATTTCTGTGTTTTCAGCTAAATGATTTGTATCTAAAGTTAAAATACTGTCTTCAGGTTGTGCAATTTCTTCGTGTACATAAAAATGGTCGTTAGGATTGCTATTGGTAATGAGATAAACGGAAAGTGTAACAATAACGGCGAGTGAAGCCGCCACAGCAGCAGCGGAAATCCATTTTTTTTGCCATTTTTGGCGCCTTTCTTCTTTTGCAACATGTTGCATCACATTGTGTTGCAATTGTTCAAAGTAATGTTCAGGAACTTCAAACAACGGTTTATCCTTATTTTTTTCTAATGTATCCATGGTAAATGGTGGTTATTAAAACTGTTCTTAGACATGTTATATATATTATAAGTTTAATGTTTTAACAAAAAATCTTCTACTTTTTTTACAGCGAAGTGGTAAGAAGCTTTGAGCGCGCCTTCTGAGGTGTTTAGTATTTTCGACATTTCTTCGTACGGCATCTCTTCGTAATAGCGCAATGAAAATACAATACGTTGTTTTTCAGGCAAACAAAGTATAGCTTGTTGAATAAGTTGTATGATTTTTTCGGAAGATAGGTATTTATCATCGGGAATCGTTTGCAGCATCCATTCCGTATAAGAATCGTCGGTGAGATGGAGTATTTTTTTCTTTTTTTCGATGAACGTTAATGATTCATTAGTGCAAATTCTCAATATCCAGGTTTTTAAGCTTGATTCGCCGCGAAAACTTTCCAAATGGCGCCAAATTTTGATGAATACATTTTGCGATACATCATTGGCATCATCGTGTAGCCCCACCATTCGCCGAACATTCTGATACACTTCTCTTTGATACTTTTTGACGAGCATTTCAAAGGCGCGGTTGCGCGTTTTTTCATCGGAAAAGAGTTGGAGGATGAGCTCGTCGGTGGGCATAAAGTGGTTAATGCTTAGTGGTTAGTGGTTAGTGTTAGTTCGGCTGAGGCTCAGCCTCAGTCGAACTTTATTTTATTCTCGCTCTTCTTTCACACGCTCAATGTACATACGCAATGCGCGGATGCCGTAGTTGTCGGCTTTATTTGAGAATTGGTTTACTACAAATTTATATTCGCCGGTTTCTGTGAAGTATCTTTTGGGATAAACTACCAATCTGTAGATTTTTTCATTTTCGGAAGCGCCTTGTATAAAAGGCTCTTGCGGATTTTTAAAATTAAATATAATAGATTTAACCGTTCTTCCTCCGTTAGGAGAAAGAATGATGAAATCGGCATAAAACTTATCTACGTTTGGCGTGCCGAAGAGGTCAAGTTCAAGAATAACGGCGTATGGTTGGTCTGATCCTGTGAGGTGAGCGTTGAAATTGACCGCTTTATTTTCAAACGCCCAATTTGCATTCGGGAAGACTACTTTTTCATCGAAAACAACTTTTTTACTGCAACTTACCAATAGAAAAACGGTTAAAGCGAGGAGGAGAAAAGAGGTGATTTTTTTCATTGTGTTTTTTGTTTGCAAAATAATACAAAAATTTCGTTTTTTTTGTTGCCTATTTTTATCCCCATGTGTGCCGAAGTTTTAAATCATTCTAAAATCGTTGTTGCGGGTCCTTGTGCTGCGGAATCAAAAGAGCAACTTTTGGCTACGGCAAAGGAGATTTTTGATTTATATATAAACTACCCCGTCGCCGCAAGCGGCGACACCCCTTCAAAATTTGAAGGGGATTTTGATTTCCGGTTTTTCAGGGTTGGGGTTTGGAAAGCGAGGACAAATCCTAATGATTTTCAAGGTGTTGGAAGCGATGCCTTCGATTGGTTGCGGGAAATAAAAAAACAGTTCGGTTTTAAAATTTGTGTAGAAGTTGCTTCTGCCGAGCATGCGAAACTTTGTTTGGAGAACGATATGGATGCGGTTTGGATTGGCGCCAGGAGCACGGTAAATCCGTTTGTAGTGCAGGAAATTGCAGATGCGGTGCAACATTCGTCGCTTACGGTTTTGGTAAAAAATCCGGTAAATCCCGATCTTAATTTGTGGATGGGTGCCATAAAACGTTTTCAAAATGCCGGCATCAAGAATATTATGGCGGTACATCGCGGGTTTTCGGTAGCAAATGAAAATGTGTATCGCAATGCGCCTTGCTGGGAAATTCCGGTGGCATTAAAAATGAAGCAGCCCGATATTCCTATTTTGTGCGACATTTCTCATATTGCCGGTAATGTTGCTTTGCAACAAATAATTGCGCAAACTGCTATCAATTATGGTTTTGCCGGACTTATGATCGAGGTGCATCATTGTCCCGAACAAGCGTTGTCGGATAAAGAGCAGCAACTTTTACCGTCACAATTCGCTTATTTGTTGAAAAATATTACATTACCAGTTTCTCATAACTTCGCTGATGAGGCATTATTTGTTCAAAGAAGTTTAATAAAAAGTATTGATATTCAGCTTAGTAAACTATTGATCAAACGCATGGAAGTAGTGGATGAAATAGCGGCTATTAAAGCCAAATATGCGCTTCCCTTGTTACAACCGGATCAATGGAAAAAAGTAACGGAAATTTATGCAGAAAATGCATTAAAAGATGAAAATTATCAGCAGTTTTTGGAAGATTTTTTACTATTGTTACATAAAAATTCTTTAAAACGGCAAGAATAATTATTTTTTTTGCCCTCGAAAAATTTAATCTTCTCATATTCAAAATGAAAAATTATTAACGTTATTTTGTTAATTCTTTCATATAAAAAAAATAAAAAAAATGCAGGCAAATTTTATTTTAGCAGAACTTAATAGACGCTTATGTTTTACTGATATTTATTTTATATTCAATCTCTTACATCATTCATTACTCGATAATTCTTCAAAAAAGCATAAAAAGTCATTTTGTAAAAATTTATAGTTTGTTGATATTGAAAATTTTAGGTTTATGAGTAACGAGATTTCATTTTTAGATTTTGAAGAATCCCCTGTTTCAGTGAAAGATGAAAGAACCCCCCATCCCCCCCCAGCCTTTGAAAACATAGTAGAAATGCGGGAAGCCAATTTGGAAACCCTAACCTCGCACCTTACTGCGGCGCCCCCATCGGAGCAATTGGCAAAGACAGGCATTATGGATATGCCGGCGCAAACCTATACTAAAAAAGAGATTTTTGATGAAGTAGTAGATTATTTTGAAGGCGATGAGCTCGCCGCAGGCGTTTGGATTGATAAATATTCGTTGAAAAACGACAAAGGCGAATTGTTAGAGCGCAACCCCGATGAAATGCACCGCCGCTTGGCACACGAATTTGCACGTATCGAAAAAAAATATGTGAACCCGCTTTCCGAAGAAAAAATTTATGAACTTTTTAAAAAGTTTAAATATATCATTCCGCAAGGAAGTCCGATGGCAGGCATCGGAAATACACACCAAATTGCTTCGCTGTCAAATTGTTTTGTGATTGGCAACGACCACCGCTCCGATTCTTACGGAGGCATTATGAAAATGGATGAAGAACAAGTGCAACTGATGAAGCGCAGAGGTGGGGTAGGGCACGACCTTTCCCACATCCGCCCGGCGGGAAGCCACGTAAAGAATTGCGCTCTTACTTCTACTGGTGTCGTTCCTTTTATGGAACGCTACTCTAACTCCACCCGTGAGGTAGCGCAAGATGGTCGCCGCGGTGCGCTCATGTTATCCATTTCAATAAAACATCCTGATGCAGAGCATTTTATTGATGCAAAACTGACCGAAGGTAAAATTACCGGAGCCAATGTTTCGGTAAAAGTTGACCACGAATTTATGGAAGCTGTGAAATCAGGAAAATCATACATTCAACAATATCCCATTGATGTTGAAAATCCCAAAATCAAACAAGAAATTGATGCTACAAAATTGTGGGATAAAATTATTCACAATGCGTGGAAGTCTGCCGAACCGGGCGTACTGTTTTGGGATACCATTCGCCGCGAAGCCGTTCCGGATTGTTATGAAGATGAGGGATTTAGAACAGTTTCTACCAACCCTTGCGGCGAAATTCCACTTTGCCCGTATGATAGCTGCCGTCTCATCGCGTTGAATTTATATAGCTATGTAAACCTACCGTTTACGGAACAAGCCACCTTTGATATGACGCTCTTTAAAGAGCATGTGCAGTACGCACAGCGTTTAATGGATGACATTATTGATTTGGAAATTGAGAAAATTGATCAAATTTTGGAAAAAGTAACCGGCGATCCTGAAGCCAATGATGTAAAACGCGTGGAAACAGAACTTTGGAATAAAATAAAACGCCAAACGCTGAAAGGACGCCGCACCGGTTTGGGCATTACTGCCGAAGGCGACATGCTGGCAGCGCTGAATATTCGCTACGGCTCCGAACATGGCATTGCTTTTTCTACCGAAGTGCACAAACAGTTAGCCGTGGCTGCTTACCGATCTTCCGTTACGATGGCACGCGAGCGCGGCGCATTTCCCGTATATAGCAGCATGAAAGAAGCCGTTAACCCTTTTATTTTGAGGCTTAAAGAAGTTGATGCCAAATTGTACGAAGATATGATCCGTTTCGGAAGAAGAAACATTGCTTTGTTGACGATTGCCCCTACCGGAAGTGTAAGTATTTGCACGCAAACTACTTCCGGAATTGAGCCGGCTTTTAAAGTAGCTTACAGCCGGAAACGCAAAGTAAATCCTAACGATTTGAATAACCGCCAAACCACTTGCGACCAAAACGGAGACTTCTGGGAAGAATACCATGTTTTCCATCCTAAGTTTTTTGTATTTGCCGAAACGTTAGGCATTACAAAAGAGCAGCTCTATAGCATGAGTAATGAGGAGGTAAAGGAGATTTTTGAAAAATCGCCCTACTATAGATCAACAGCTGCCGATACCGACTATTTGAAAAAAGTAGAGTTGCAAGGCAGTGTGCAAAAATGGGTAGATCATTCTATTTCTGTAACCATAAACTTGCCGGCAGATACTACGCAAGATACGGTGGGCGCTTTGTATGTAAAAGCATGGGAATCAGGATGTAAAGGCATGACGGTATATAGGGATGGCTCCAGAAGCGGCGTTTTGGTGGATAATAGCGAAAAAGACAAGAAAAAGGCAGAGGCTCCTAAACAGGATGTGCAAAATTTAAAACGCCCCAAAGAACTAAAAGCGGAAATCGTTCGCTTTAAAAATGATAATGAAGACTGGGTGGCGTTTATCGGCACAAAAGACGGAAGACCGTATGAGATTTTTACCGGAAAAGCAGAAGATGACCGGTTTCCGCTTCCCAAAACACTGACCTCGGGTTTTATTATTAAAGACAGGTTGGTTGATGGTAAAAAACAATACGACTTCATGTATTACGATGCCGATGGATATGAAGTGATTCTTCGCGGGTTGTCGCGTTGTTTTAATCCGGAGTTTTGGAATTATGCCAAAATGATTTCCGCGCTGCTTCGTCATGATATTCCGGTGGAAAATGTGGTGAGTATTATTGAGGGGCTTAACTTCCGCGAGGATTCGATTAACTCCTGGAAAAACGGAGTGATTCGTGCATTGAAAAAATATATTGCGGATGGTACCAAAGCCAAAGGGCAAGTTTGCCCGAATTGTGGCGAAACGGAAACCATGGAATTTAAGGAAGGATGCCTGACCTGTGCGGCATGTTCCTACTCAAAATGTGGATAAAATATGAGTGTTTTTGGTGTTTTTAAATGTGGAAATGCCGCAGAATTAACTTACTACGGATTGCACGCGTTACAACATCGCGGGCAGGAAGGATGCGGAATTTGCACTACAAATGGAATGGAACTCTATCGCGAACGCGGCGAAGGGTTGGTCATCGAAATTTTTAACGAGAAAAAATTAACACAACTGAAAGGCGATTGCGCTATTGGGCATGTGCGCTATTCTTCTGCCGGCGGCGGAGTGGATAACGTGGAGCCTTTTCTGTTTCGGCATCATACCGGCGATTTTTCTATAGCGCTGAACGGAAGTTTGGTGAATTCGAACCAACTCCAAATGTCGTTAGAAACCCAAGGAAGTATTTTTCAATCTTCTTCCGATGCGGAAATTATAGCGCATTTGATGAAAATGAATCGGATAAAAGATAAGACTAATGCCATTGAGGAAGTGCTTACTATGATTGAAGGGGCGTATGCTTTTCTTATTTTAACCAAAGATAAATTGTATGCTTGCAGAGATGCAAACGGGCTGCAACCTCTTTCCATCGGCAAGCGAAACGGCGGCTATATTGTTGCAAGTGAGACATGTGCGTTTGAAGCAGTAGGCGCTACTTTTGTGAGAGATGTGAATCCGGGAGAAATGGTGATTTTTGAAAAAGGAGCAGACCCAAAAAGCATTCTGTTTGCCGATAAGTCTTCGCATAAAATGTGTGCCATGGAGCTTGTATATTTTGCACGCCCGGATAGTGAAATTGAGGGCGTTAACGTGCACACGTTTCGTAAAAACTGCGGCAAATATTTAGCCCGTTTGGCACCCGTTGAAGCCGATTTGGTAATGGGCGTTCCCGATTCTTCCATCTCAGGCGCCATAGGTTACGCCGAAGAAAGCGGCATTCCGTATGAAATCGGATTAATTAAAAATAAATATATTGGACGTACTTTCATTCAACCTTCGCAAGAATTGAGAGAAAAAGGAGTGCGTTTAAAATTAAGTCCGGTGCGCTCGCTCATTACCGGAAAAAGAGTGGTTTTGTTAGACGACTCCATTGTACGCGGCACGACTTGCAAGCGCATTGTCAGAATGTTAAAAAGTGCAGGCGCCAAAGAAGTGCATGTGCGTATATGTTGCCCTCCCATGCCCCATCCTTGTTTTTACGGCGTAGATACTTCTGCGCGCGAAGAATTAGTCAGTGCCAGATTAGATGTAGAAGGCGTGCGCCAAATGATTGAAGCAGACTCGCTTTTCTATCTTCCCGAAGAATATTTACGCAAAGCCGGAAATGAGACGGGGCTTTGTTTGGCTTGTTATAATGGGGAGTATCCGACGCGGTTGTATTAGTACGCGGATGACGCGGATTATCATGTTGTGTGCAATGCGCGGGCAACGCAGCGGCAGCGGAAAGTGCAAAAAATAAAATTGAGATAATTGGAAAAAAGTAGCATCTTTGTGTTTTTAAAAAGAGTAATAAATTATGGCAAGAGTTTCAACAAATAAGGATTTGCACAATGCAAAAGATGCTAAGAAAGACGAGTTTTACACTCAATTGTCCGATATTGAACGAGAATTGAGGTCTTACGAAGGGCACTTTAAAAACAAAGTGGTCTATTGCAATTGTGATGACCCATACGAAAGCAACTTTTTTAAATACTTTGCCTTGAATTTTAATTTTTTAGGACTAAAAAAACTCATTGCAACTTGTTACATAGGGTCGCCAATCGCTAATACACTACTGTCTTTGTTTGACGATGAGAGCGAAGAAAACAAGACAACGAGAGTGCCACACAAAATAGAAATTACTGAAATTCCGGATATGAACAATAACGGTAAGGTAGATTTAATAGATGTTGGAATTTTGCTCGGCAGTAATAAAAATTATTTAACTCGCCTTAAAGGAGATGGCGATTTTCGAAGCAAAGAGTGTATTGAAATTTTGAAACAATCCGATATTGTTGTAACAAATCCACCGTTTTCGTTATTCAGAGAATATGTTGAACAATTAATGAAATACGAAAAAAAATTTTTAATAATTGGAAATATTAATGCAATAACATACAAGGAAATATTTAAACTAATCAAAGAAAACAAGGCTTGGTTAGGCGTAAATATGGGCAGGGGTATTTCAGGTTTTATAGTTCCCGACCAATACAAACTATATGGTACGGAAACTCATATTGATAGTTTTGGAAATAGAATAATTTCGACAAACAATTGTTTATGGTTAACAAATTTAGATACATCTAAACGACACGAAGACATTATTCTTTCTAAAACATATTACGGAAGCGAAGGCGAATACCCTAAATTTGATAATTACGATGCTATTAATGTAAATAAGACCAAAGATATACCGATGGACTACAATGGGGTTATGGGTGTTCCGATTACATTTTTACATAAATTTAATCCTGCGCAATTTGAGATAATAAAATTTCGCAAAGGTAATGATGACAAAGACTTGTCAATCAATGGAAAATGTCCATATTTTAGAATTTTAATTAAGAACAAAAAGGTTATAAATAAATGAAGAAAAATCAAACAGACCGACTAAGAGTAGAAAAAATAAGAGGTCAAGGGCCAAAGGAAATATTTGGTGAGGACGCTCAAATGCACGATAGATCTGTAAATAGTTTTTCAAAAATTATTTTTGAAACCTTGAAAAAAGATTTTCCTAATCTTGAATTTCGTTTTAGAGATAGCATTGAAAAAAAAGAAATTAACGAAAAGCTCAACTCTGTTGATTCAAGATTAGGAGTAACAATATTTGTCGAAAAAGCGTCAATAAAACCTGATGGCGGAATTATAGAAGTTAAAGATAAAGACGACAAATGGCGTATTGTTTTAGTTTGTGAAGCCAAACATCAAGGAAAAGATATTGAAAATATCAGTAAGGGAATTTTGGTCGGCAAA
>WQWP01000020.1 GCA_009787485.1 Lentimicrobiaceae bacterium
ACCTTTCTTACGATGTTTACCAACAACGCCAAAAGACAGAGAGATACAAGAATAACTCCTTGGAATTTAAACGCTACTATATTGACAAGCGTTATGAAACAGACATGACCACCATAGACAGAGAAAGCGATAATGAGCGCCAATACCATTACATTTACGGCGACAACGGTGTTGTGGCGCTGTATGTGGTGGATCGTTTTCACGATTATTCCAGCAATGGCGGAGTAACAGACTACACTATTTCCACCGTTGCCGACAGTATGTACTACATTCACACCGACCACCTGGGCAGCTATTGCGCCATTACCGATGCCAACAAGGGAGTGAAACAGCGCAACTACTTTGACCCGTGGGGAAATTATAAAACAATCTATGGTTCCGCCAATGGCAGTTTTTACACTATTGAAGGTGATGATATGGGCGGTTTTGATGACCCGAGTGGTACTTCTGGTATAGGACTTCCTCCTGGTGAGCTGCAAGAAGCTCCCACTTTAAACTTCACCCTTGCCGACCGTGGTTTTACGGGGCATGAGCACTATCCTTTCTTCAAGATTATTAACATGAACGGGCGGTTGTACGATCCGGTAATTGCACGATTTTTCTCTCCGGATAAGTATGTGGCGAATAGTACGTTTACGCAGGATTTTAATACTTACCATAATTTACCCAAAGGAGAATATTATTTATATTTAGCGTATTCTAATTATTACGTGCCGCCTTCAAGTGACAAAATAGATGTTAGTAAAATATTTAGAGGATATTTTGTTTCTAATAAAGTAAAACTCATTGTAGAATAAATTTAAGTTAGTTATTAAACGAAGAAAAATGTTTCATAAAAAAAATACAGTAAACTAAAACTAATTTTCGTCTGTTTTAGGAGCAGACATTAAACCCCAAAAATGAATTATCCAAAACCAAAACTATTATTAGCACTGATTTTTAGCCTGTTTGTATTTACCTGTAGCTACTCGAATGTTATGAATATGTAAAATAATGATAGGTATTTCTATAACCCCTTCACTACCGATTTTTTAGCAAGATATTCCTTAAGATAAAAAGGCTCAAAATAAGCCACATCCTCAAATTCTTTATTTTCATATTTCACCAACGCCGGAAGCAACATGTTTGTCGCATCCAAAGGCGCATCAATAAAACGTGCATTTTTATGTTGTAAAATGGGTTGGCATTTGGGCATGCCGTTTCCACAAAAATAGATGATATGGCTCTCCAACTCCGATGCGAGAAAATGCTCATCTACAATTTTGGCTTCTGCTTCGG
Source organism: Lentimicrobiaceae bacterium (assembly GCA_009787485.1). GTDB lineage: Bacteria > Bacteroidota > Bacteroidia > Bacteroidales > WCHB1-69 > WRNX01. The sequence goes on from WQWP01000020.1 coordinate 1,279, forward strand.
TAATGGCTGTGCCGTTTTCATCGAATAATGCGGTGAATACTTCCATGCGCCGTGCGTCAATCATGGGGCAGTATAATACTTTTTGCTCCTCTTTTTGTTTGCTAATGGCACTAAAAACAATGCTTTGCAAAGTGGATATGCCGATGAGCGGAATGTTCAGTGCATAACAAATTCCTTTTGCAGCCGATGCGCCGATGCGCAATCCGGTATAAGAGCCGGGACCGATACTTAGAACTACGCCATTAAGTTCGGAAATGTTGCAGTTGCTTTCTGCTAATACTTGTTCAATGAAAGGGAACAGGTGCTCCGTGTGGGAGTTCCCTTTATCTAAGTTAACGGAAGCGATGATTTTGTTCGCTTTTGATAAGGCTACCGAGCAGGTTTCGGTGGCGGTTTCGAGGTGGAGGAGGATAGGGGGCATGGGGTTTATGGATTTAAAGATTTAAGGTTTAAAGAGGTGGTTGATATATTGTTTTTTACCATATAATTTTTTTTATTTGTTCCTAACTCTTTTCATTTACATAGATCATATATCCCGCAAAAACCCTTGCGACTCATGCATCAACTCATACATCAGCACATCATCCTCCACAAAAGGAACACGCTCCCGATAGCTTGCCACAAAATCCTCCAGCAAAGGAGATGTTTTCATAGGTCGTCTAAACTCTAACGCCTGCGCCGCATTTAAAAGCTCTATCGCCAGCACTTTTTCCGTATTATTGATAACTAAGTAGGATTTCGTTGCCGCATTCGCGCCCATACTCACATGATCCTCTTGCCCTTGCGAAGATTCGATAGAATCGGCGGAGGCGGGCATGCAGAAGGTTTTGCTTTGGCTTACAATAGAAGCTGCCGTGTATTGCGGAATCATAAATCCGGAATTTAATCCGGGGTTTTTTACTAAGAATGCGGGCAGACCCCTTTTTCCGGAAATGAGTTGGTAAATTCTGCGCTCCGAAATGTTGGCAAGTTCCGACATTGCCAGCGTTAAAAAGTCAATAACCAAGGCTAATGGCTGTCCGTGAAAATTGCCTGCCGAAATGATTAAATCTTCATCAGGGAAAATAGTAGGATTGTCGGTAACGGAATTGATCTCCGTTTCTACCACCGTTTTTACGTAATGAATGGTGTCTTTCGTGGCGCCGTGCACTTGCGGAATGCAACGGAAAGAGTACGGGTCTTGTACATGATCTTTTGTATGTGCCAAAATTTCAGAACCTTCTAAAAAGTCGGTGATATTTGCAGCAGTTGCTAATTGCCCAATATGCGGACGCACCAAATGCACCGATAAATGGAAAGGCGAGAGGTGCCCGTGAAAAGCATCTAAAGAGAGAGCGGCAATCATATCTGCCAAATAAGATAGCTTTTCTGATTTTAACAACAACCATGTGGCGTAAGCGCTCATAAACTGTGTGCCGTTCAATAATGCTAACCCCTCTTTCGATTGTAAAGTAATGGGTGCCCAGCCAAATTTTGCATTCACCTCTGCTGCTTTCTGTTTTTTTCCTTTGTGATACACCTCTCCCAAATTAAGCAAAGGCAAGGATAGGTGCGCTAAAGGCGCCAAATCTCCGGAAGCGCCCAATGAGCCTTGTTGATATACAACCGGATAGACATCGTGGTTGAAAAAATCAATCAAACGTTCAATGGTGGCCACTTGTACGCCGGAGTTTCCGTACGACAAAGATTGAATTTTAAGAAGCAGCATCAGTTTTACGATCTCTTGTGGCACTTCTTCTCCAAAACCACAGGCATGCGAAACCACTAAATTGTGTTGCAGTTGAGATAAGTTTTCTTTTGAAATACTTGTATTACAAAGAGATCCAAAACCGGTGGTAATGCCATATATGGGCGATGTTTGGTGCTCCATTTTAGCATTCAAATAAGCACGACATTTTGCCACCGCGCTTCTTGAAGTTTCCGAAAGCTCAATTTTTATTTTCTTCGTAACGATTTTACGGACAGTTTCAAGGCTTAAAAATTCGTTTGAGATAAGATGTTTTTTCATAATCATTTATTTTGTTGATAGATATAAAACTTTATTTAAGTGGCTCAAAAATAGAATAAATTAGAAGTTTTTTATTCTTTTGCCGAAACTTTTTGTTATGAAAGAACAGATTACCATTAGGGAGGTTACCACAAAAAAAGAGTTCAATCGTTTTTTTGAATTTCCTTATACTTTATTTCGTAATGATAAAAATTGGGTGCCACAACTGCTATCGGGCGAGAAAAGCACGTTTGACCCCAACAAGAATCCGGCTTTTGAGCACTGCAAAGCAAAAATGTTTTTAGCTTACAAAGGGAATAAAATTGTAGGGAGAGTAGCCGGAATCATCAATCCGAGGGTTAACGAAGCATGGAATCAAAAAAGAATCCGCTTTGGTTGGTTCGATTTTATTAACGACAAAGAGGTTGCCCGCCAACTTTTAAAAGCCGTTGAAGATTGGGGCAAACAGGAAGGATTGACCGAAATAACAGGTCCTCAGGGATTTTGCAACATGGACCGGGCAGGAATGATGATAGAAGGTTTTGACGAGGAAACCCCGGGCGGATGTTATTATAATCCGGAATATTATCCCAAAATTTTGGAAGCGCTTGGATATGAAAAAGAGGTGGATACGGTGCAGTATAAAATGTTCGGCTCGCAGCCTGTGCCCGAAAAAGTGCTCAGAATTAACGACTTAATCAAAGAAAAATATAAGCTGAAAATGGTGGAAGGCATTTCAAAAAAAGAGATGATGGAGCGTTACGGTGTGAAGTTTTTTGAAGCGTTAAACAGAACATACACAGGGCTATTTGGTTTTGTTCCTTTAACCGAGCATCAAATACATTATTACATCAAACAATATTTTCCTTTTCTCCATTTGAAATTAGCTTGTTTTATTGTGGATGAAAATGATGATATCGTGGGGTTTGGTATCTCTATGCCTTCACTTTCAAAAGCGCTTAAAAAAAATAAAGGTAAACTCCTCCCTTTTGGGTGGATACATTTTCTGAAAGCTCTAAAAAATTGCGACAAGATAGATCTCTATCTCACCGGTGTTGCTCCCGAATGGCAAAACAAAGGCATTCATTCGCTTTATCATGCGGAAATGAATAAAAATTACATTGAATTGGGGGTAAAAACTGCTATTACCAACCCGCAACTTGAAAATAATGAGGCGCATTGGGTGTGGCAGAAATATGATAGTGAGATTGTGATTAGGAGGAGGGTTTTTGTTAAGATATTGTTTTGAAGCACACAGATGACACAGATATTCACAGATTAATAAAAATTATTCCCTTCCCAATACATACTGATATTCAGTTTTTCCATCTAAAATCTTCAAATCAATAATATCATATTTCTTCTTTTTGGGTAATTTAGTCACCGGCAAACGAATCTCATTCTCCCCTGTTTTCAAATTAAAATCTTTAGAAATCTTTTTTTCATCTTCATGTAATAAATAATTTACAGTAACCTTCGTGTCTTCTCCCGTTTTAACAGTAAAAGAAATATCATTCTTACCTGTAACCACAAAAGTATCGAAAGTGAAGTTAAGATTTCCATTCTCAGGCTCTAACAGTAGATTATACGCTTTTAAAAAGTCAGTAATTCCATATCCGAGCGCAGTGTCGGGCGTAGCGTAATTTGCGCCGCTTCTGCGCACAGCATCAATGATTTCGAATGATGTTTTGTTTGGAAATGCCTGGCGCAGGCAGGCCACCATTCCGGCAAACATGGGGGCAGAATAGGAGGTTCCGTTTCCTCGAATCGTTTTGTCGTTTTCTCTTCCCACATACGTTTGCCAACCTACGGCCGCACCGTCGGGCTTCACTCTGCCGTCGTAGGTGGGACCAAAAGAGCTGAACGGCGCTTTATTTCCGAGAGAATCCACAGCGCCAACGGCAAGGATGTGCGTAGCTTCAGCGGGACAACCGATGTAATGCCATTTGTTTCTTCCCGAATTTCCTGCGCTGTTTATCACAATCATGCCTTTCGAAACGGCAATGTCGGCGGCCAACGAAGCACGACTTGTTTTTCCGTCCAAGCTACTGTATCCTCTATAATAAGTAGTATCGTCGAAGGTGGTGTAACCCAGCGAAGAAGAAACGATGTCAACGCCCAAACTGTCGGCAAATTCGAGGGCTACTACCCAGTTGTCTTCCTCAATCACATATTCGGTGCGATTGTCTTCTGTTTGAACTAAATAGAAATTGCATGCGGGAGCGCTTCCCACCAACTCTCCCGGAAGATAAGCGGCAATACACGACCAAACTCCGGTGCCATGGTTTCCATCTTGAAAAGTAGATTTTTCGGGCTGCACGATGTTTCTTATGCCACGCACCCTGTTATCTTTAAAATGTTGTTGAAAATGGCGAATTTGGTCGGCATTTTGGAAACCGCCGTCATTCAATTGCAAGGAAACGCCTTCGCCTTTGTATCCCAAACGGTGCAACCAGTGTATATTGTTGATTCGTATTTGTTGCGTTCCAAATCCGTAATCCAAATCGTTGGGAATAGCTACTAAGGGAGTTTCTGTGTTAAATAATAGTGTATTTTTTTGTGTAAAAACCTCAGGTTCACTGCAGGTAAAAGTTTGTTCAATGTAATTTATGAATTTGCCGTTTTCTTGGATTAAGGTGATGAAATCCGGGTGTTCAGAATAAAAAGTGGCGCCGTTTAACCATTTTGAGGTGGTGAGGAGCACGGCGGTGCTATCTAAATTTGTGATGATTTCGATGAGTTTAGTGCTTACGGGGAAATCTTGCTCGGTGATGGGGATGCCGAATTGTTTTCTTTTTTCGATGGCAGTAGGGGAGAGAAAGGCTTCGGGTTTATTTATGGAATAAGCGCCCGGGTCTTTGAAACTGAATTGTACCCAGTACTTTGCAGGTGATTGAGAACACAGGAGAACGGTTAGAAACAAAAAAATAGCGGTAAAAATTGTTTTTTTCATTGTTATAAGTTTATGTTTTTTAACGATAAAAAAAAAGCTTTCTGTATAAGAAAGCCTTTTTTTTTCTTTTAGATGACACAAATTAGCCGGAAATAGCATCGGTTGGGCAAGCGCTTTCGCAGGCGCCGCAATCAATGCAGGTATCTTCTTCAATGTGGTAAACATCACCGGCAATAATAGCATCAACCGGGCATTCATCTTTACATGCACCACAAGCTGTGCACAGTTCAGGATCAATTTTAAAAGCCATGACTTTTTATTTTTAGTTAATATTTCGGCTGCAAAAATAGAATAATAATCTATCTTTGCGCCCGAAATTCATTTTTTAAATGAAAAAAAAACTGCTTGCAATTATTATTTCGCTCACCTGCCTGCTTGCAAACGCTCAGAGCAACAATGAAGTAACTATTCTTTATTTATTACCTTTCCATCTAAATGAGGAGTCCAATTATGCATCATTGAGAACCAGCACTGAAATTAATCGTGTGAAACAATTTGAAATGATGGGCTTTTGGTTGGGCGCAAAATTAGCGCTGCAAGAATATGAACATACAGATAAAGAAATAAATGTCATTGTAAGAGACGCAGTTACAAGTATAAGGTCTTTAAACGCAATTTTAGAAGACAACAATCTAATGGAAAACGTGGATATTATTATTGGTCCATTTTACGGATCTCTTTTTCCTATCGCAGCTAAATTTGCAAAAGAAAATAACATCATCATTGTGAATCCTTTCTCCACGCGGTTTGATTTTGTTGAAAACAATCCGTATGTATATAAATTGACTCCTCCTTTTGTAAGCCGTCCGGAAACGATTGCCGAAATATTTTTGGCAGATCCGAACGAATACAACATAATTTTATGGGGCGATTCTATTTCGACCCCAGAATTACAAGCGTATAAAGCTTATTTTCGGGAACATAACATCAACTTTAGAGAAGTGCGCTATTTATCCATCCCTCAAAATGCAAAAAGGAAAAATTTGATTATTGCTTTTTTTGATGAACCTACCCGAGTCATTCATGGCGTGCACTCACTCATCAATAAAGATATACGAAGTACAGAGGTGCAAAATATTGTGGTGGTTCCGGAGCAATGGCTTTCTGTTTCGGAATTAACGAAAGATTTTTTCAATTTGCCCAACTTGTATTTCTTTACCAATTATTTTGTGGATGAAAACAATGAGGCCGCCCAACAATTTCAATCGGATCATATATTTTACTACGAGGCGCCTGCCGAATTAGCCGCTTATTCGTATCAAGGCTACGACATAACCCGCTATTTTATTGATTTATACTTTTCTGATTTTGAACACGATAAAGTGCAATTTCAACCACTTTCTTATAAACTTCAATGGAAACAGATTTTGAATGGTGGGTTTGAGAATGTTAAGGCGCGGTTTATTCGGGTTAGGAATTTAGAGTTGGAGGAAGTGGATAAGTCATAAAATATTTTTTTGTTAATAGCAAACGTGAAAATAGCAAAAAAGGGTAGTATTGCAATATAAATCACATTTCTCGCGCAATCGGTTTTTATTTATTGAAAAAAAAGCTTTTCTGTTAACCTACACCGTAATCTCCCCTCTCAACGAAACCCCCATATAATATTTCACTTCTTCATTAGAAAGTCCTTCGCCAAGGAGATACATTAGCTTGGCTACGGCGGCTTCGGTGGTAATGTCGTGCCCGCTAATGATTCCTATTTTTTTGAGCAATACGCTGGTGCCGTAACGTCCAATGACTACTGTTCCGCCACCTTTGCACTGTGTAACGTTCACGATAGCAATTCCTTTTTTCACGGCATCTTCCAATATTTGAATAAATTCCGGATGAGAAGGCGCATTTCCCGAGCCGAAAGTTTCTAAAATTGCCGCACGCAACCCTTCGGTATTAAAAACCGCACGCATCGCTTGTTGGGTAATGCCCGGGTAGAGTTTAATAATGGCGATATTTTCATCCATTTGGGTGTGCAGTATCAACGGCTGGTGGGTGGCAGGGCGAATAAACGGCTCATTGTATCTGATATGTACGCCTACTTTTGCCAATTTTGGGTAATTGGCAGAATGAAAGGCGTTAAAATGCTCTGCATTATCCTTATAGGCACGATTTCCTCTCAATAATGAATTTTCGAAATAGATGCACACTTCGGGCACTCTAGGTTTCCCTCCTTTCCTACAGGCAGCTATCTCAATGGAACTCAATATGTTTTCCCGTCCATCGGTGCGTAGTACGCCTAACGGCAACTGTGAGCCCGTGAGGATGACCGGTTTGGATAAATTCTCCAATAAATAGCACAATGCGGAGGCGGTGTATGCCATCGTGTCGGTGCCATGAAGCACCACAAATCCATCATAATCATGATAAACATCGTAAATTAACGTGGCTAACCGAATCCAGAACTGCGGCGTAGTGTCCGATGAATCAATAAGTGGAAGCATCTCTTTAAAAGCAACTTCTGCTTCTACCAAATGCAGCATGGGCAAATGGGTATAGATGTCTTTAAAAGGAAAAGGTTCCAGTGCGCCGGTTCCCGGATTCATCATCATACCGATGGTGCCGCCGGTGTAGATGATTAAGATTTTGGATTTTGAGGGCATGGGGGAGGAAATTGGTGGGTGCGAAATAATATAAAATATCGTATCACTATCGTATATTACCATATCAAATCGTATCAAAAAAATCGTAATATCGTATCATTTTCATCTCTTTATCACTCAAAGCGAAAAAGAATATTTTTGCAAATTAAAAATTCTATGAAAATCCCCAGCCCCCAAACCCGCATAAACATCCCCGCCGCCAAACTTTTTGAACTGACGGGCAACTGCCAAAATCTGGCGCATTACCTGCCCGAGCAGGTAAAAGATTTCAGCGCCACCGAAGATTCATGCACTTTTTCCATAGAAAATATCGCCAACGTTACTTTGACTATTTTGGAGAAAACACCTTTCACTTATATTCGCTATAAAGCTGAAAATGATAAAAATATCCCCATATCCTTGGAACTGAATTACACCGCCGTTTCTGAAAATGAAACCGATGTGCAGGCAGACTTGGAGGTGGATATACCTTTTTTCTTAAAACCTGTAATAGAAAAACCATTACAACGTTTTGTAAAAGAGTTATCTGAAAAAATTAAAAAAGAAGTAGAAAAAACCGGATTATGAGCCATAGCATTCGCACCGAAAAATTAGTAAAAATCTATAAACAACGTACAGTTGTAAACGAAGCCTCTTTTGATGTAAAACAAGGAGAGATTGTGGGTTTGCTCGGACCTAACGGCGCCGGAAAAACCACTTCATTTTACATGATTGTGGGCATCATTAAGCCGTTTTCAGGAAAGATTTTTTTAGATGAAAAAAATATTACGTCGTTGCCCATGTATAAGCGCGCGCAAATGGGCATCTCTTATCTTCCGCAGGAAGCTTCTGTGTTCCGGCAACTTACGGTGGAAGACAACATCCGTGCTATTTTGCAATTTACCGGTATGAGCAAAGAGGAACAAAACGAGAAGTTAGAGAGTTTAATACAAGAGTTTAACATCCAAAAAGTGCGAAAAAATTTAGGGCAAAACCTCTCGGGTGGTGAGCGCAGGCGCTGCGAAATTGCACGCTGCCTGGCATCAAATCCGAAATTTATCTTGTTAGATGAACCTTTTGCCGGCGTAGATCCTATTGCCGTGGAAGATATTCAAACCATCGTTTGGAGGCTGAAAGAGAAAAACATCGGCATTCTAATCACCGACCATAATGTACACGAAACGTTGTCCATCACCGACCGTGCCTACTTACTTTTTGAAGGGCGTATTATTAAAACCGGAACTGCCGAAGAACTTGCCAACGACGAGTATGTGAGAACCGTGTATCTTGGAAAAAACTTTGAATTAAGACGTTAATTATATCTCAAATGAACCAACCGAAGAAGCCAAGAATATCCCCTTCAAATTTTGAAGGGGTGCCCGAAGGGCGGGGTAGTTTAAAAATCGCCATCATCGGCGCCACCGGCTTAGTCGGCTCCATCATGCTCAAAGTTTTAGAAGAGAGAAATTTAACAAACAACGAAATCATCGTAGCCGCCTCCGAAAAATCGGTAGGAAAAAAACTCGCCATTGCCGGAAAAGAGCACCATATCATTTCGGTAGAAGACGCCATAGCTGCTGCTCCCTATTTTGCACTGTTTTCCGCCGGAAGCGCCGCTTCATTAAAATATGCGCCGCTGTTTGCCCAAAAAGGCACTGTTGTGATTGACAACTCTTCCGCATGGCGCAATTTCGATGAAATTCCATTGGTCGTGCCGCAAATTAACGGAGAGGTAATTAAGCCTTCGGATAAAATTATTGCAAACCCAAACTGCTCTACCATCCAAATGGTAATGGCATTGGCGCCCTTGCATCAAAAATACGGGTTGAAACGGGTGGTTGTTTCTACCTACCAATCGGTTACGGGAACCGGCGTAAACGCGGTAAACCAACTCATGAAAGAGCGTGCCGGCGAGCCGTGCGAAAAAGTGTATCCGCATCAAATAGACCTGAATCTTTTTCCGCATGGCGGCACTTTTGAGCCCAACGGCTACACCACCGAAGAAATGAAATTGGTGCACGAAACGCGCAAAATTCTACGCGCCCCGCAAATACAAATCACAGCAACGGTGGTGCGCGTGCCGGTCATGGGCGGTCACTCCGAAGCGATTAATGCCGAGTTTGAGCAGGAATTTGAAATAGACGAGGTGGTACGTTTACTTAATGACTTTAAGGGCATTAAGGTTCTTAACAACGCTGCTTTAAACGAATACCCGATGCCTTTAACGGCGCATGAGAAAGACGAGGTTTTTGTAGGGCGTATTCGCCGCGATGAATCGCAAGCTAAAACGCTCAATTTGTGGTGTGTGGCGGATAATCTACGCAAAGGGGCGGCTACCAATGCGGTGGAGATTCTGGAGTTTTTAGCAAGGCGTGGGTTTGCGTATTTGTCATGTTAGGTAGCGAAGACCTCTAAACCAAATATAGCTAAATTTCACGCTTTTTTATTGTGCCAAAAGATACAATGAGCAGACACCATATTCATATAGGCGAATTAATTTTACAGAAATTGAAAGAAGCAAAACGCTCTGTGGCGTGGCTTGCGGAAAAAACTCATACCGATTCGAGTACGCTTCGTAGAAAGTTGAAAAATAAATCGAAAAGAACCGAAATAGGTTTTGTAATTGCTCCCAAGTGCGGTTATTATTTTAACGAGAAATTTGCACTTGGATTAGGTATTTATGTTGGACCCACTTTTAAGATTGTATCAAGGAATGTAGCACAAATGCATTTTGTCAATTGGAGTGTTTATCCATTTGTCAGATATACTCTATTTACATATAAAAAGTTCTTCCTAACATTGGAAGGAAGAACAGGTATTGGAGGTGCAGATATTTTTTTGAAAGCCATAGATCTCAAAAAAAATAAAATTTCTTCTACCTTAGCAATTGGGGTTTTTAATATTACGCCGATTTTAGGTTTTAATCTAACAGAGCGTCTTCAGATGGAGGCAAAACTTAATTTTTTTAATGTTGGCTATAATATTGACATAATAAAAGAAGAGATGGGCTCTTATAAAACAAATATTATTCAGCATGATTTTAATATTGGCTTTAATTCTTCCAGCATTCTCGAAATGATACAATTACAGTTTGGGGTTGTTTATAAATTTTAAGGTAAAATGATGGGGCAGTACTTTGTGGTTATCATTCTCAAAGACGGCGCTGTGCTTACACAAAAGATGATGATACAGCGGTAAAATAAGCGTACCCCATTAACCCTCATTGCCGTCGGCTTCAGCCGACGGATAAAAAGAATAAAATCAAAATAGGCTTTTTCAAATGCTAATTTGAGTTAAACCATCAACCTATCCGCGAGACGCCGCAAATCCAATCCCCCAAAATTTCCCGAAGACATAAACGCAAAAACCGTATCCGTATCAGGCATCGCCAAGATACGCTCTTCCAATTGTTTGGCATGATGATAAACCTCTAAATCGCTGCGTTGAAACGCATTGAAAATCATTTCCGAAGTGATGGGCGGCAGTTTTTTATGGGCTACCGTGTCGGGGCTAAAGAAAATAATGCCCACATCGGCACAATCCATAGCGCCGGCATATTGCTCTAAAAACTTTTCCGTTAAACTGCTGAAAGTATGTAACTCCATGCAAGCCACAAGTTTGCGATGCGGAAACTGTGCTTTTAAAGCCTCTACCGTAGCTTTCAACTTAGAAGGCGAATGCGCAAAATCCTTAAAAACAGCACAGGTCTCATTTTTGCGCAACAACTCCAACCGATTGCTTGCCCCTTTAAATGTTTGAATAGCATCATAAAACTGTTCATTTGAAATACCAATAGCATTACACGCCAACCGCGCAGCATTAATATTGGTAAGATTATGCTTCCCAAAGATTTGTAATGGAATTCCCCCCTCATTGCCGTCGGTTTTAACCGACGGATTTAGAATATTCAAAAATGTAACCCCATCCTCAATGTAGTGCGGATGCACAGTGTACCTTATTTTTGGCGCACAAATATTTGCCGTCTCGCTCATCTCTCGCAACACAATATCATCCTCACAATAAATATAACACCCGTTTTCCGGAATCATTTCCGCAAATATTTTAAATTGCTCCACATAAAAATCAAAGGTAGGAAAAACATTGATATGATCCCACGCAATCCCGCTAATGATTCCGATAGTAGGTTGATATACATGGAATTTCGGACGTCTGTCTATAGGCGAAGTCAAATACTCATCGCCTTCAATGACCATAAATTCAGCTTCTTCGGAAAGTTTTACCATAATATCAAAACCTTCTAATTGCGCGCCCACCATGTAATCGCAATTGATATTCAGCTGTTGCAATACGTGAATAATCATGGCGGTAATGGTGGTTTTTCCGTGACTTCCGCCCACCACAATACGTGTTTTATTTTTACTTTGTTCGTACAAAAATTCCGGATAGGAGTAGATTTTGATGCCTAATTCTTTTGCTTTCAACAGTTCGGGGTTATCTTCGCGGGCGTGCATTCCCAAAATAATGGCATCTAAATCGGTAGTTATTTCCTCCGGAAACCAACCAATTTCGCAGGGCAAAAGTCCGGCTTTATCCAAGCGGCTTTTGGCAGGATCAAAAATTACATCATCAGATCCGGTAATTTGGTATCCTTTGTGATGGAGCGCTAAGGCTAAGTTGTGCATGGCGCTGCCGCCGATGGCGATGAAGTGGAGGGTCATTTTATGAGAATTTGATGGCGAAAATATGAAATAATTGTTTGAGGGATCTCGAACAAGTAAAGTGAAATTTTTACTCCCAAAATAATTTTACCTCCAACATTACGTTGTTGATTTGCATAAGAATTTAACGCTATGTCTTATAAACGATTCTTCTTTTTCATTGTAGCTTTTTCGCTCTGCACCTTCGCCTCTGCGCAAGAGTTCTCCGCAAAAGCAAAATTAGATTCCGCGCAAATTCTTATTGGCGATCATTTGAATATACGTCTGGAGGTTACCGCGCCCAAAGGAAAGCCCGTGTTTATTCCGCAGCTGAACAACAAAATATTGAAAGAAGCAGAAGCGCCTTTCGACTGGATTGCCAATTCAAAAATTGATACGATCGTTAATAATGATCATTATATCTTTAGGCAAACTGTTACAATTACCGCTTTCGATTCAGGTAGCTATGTTTTTCCGGCAATTCCTGTATTTGTAGATTCGCTCATCGTGGCGCAAACCAATCCATTGTTTTTCGAGGTTTCTACAATAGCTGTTGATACTACCGCCGCCATCAGAGATATTAAGGGAGTTGCAAAAGTTCCTTTTTCGTTTCATGAACTTTGGATGTACGTAAAAGAATATGCTTTGTTTATTTTGGTAGGATGGTTGATTATCGGGTTAATCATTTATGTTATTTGGCGTTATATTAAAAAACGACAGGCGCAAAAACCTCAACCGGTAGTGAAACCAAAGCCCAAAATAAAACCCCATATCACCGCCTTAAAAGAATTGGAAAAATTGCGGCAGAAAAAACTTTGGGAGCAAGGCAGAACCAAAGAATACTACTCTGAACTTGTAGATATTGTAAGAAAATACATAGACGACCAGTGGGATATCGGCGCCATGGAAATGGTATCTTCCGAAATTCTAGACGCATTGAAAAACACAGAAATCCACGAAGAAGTCTTGAAAAAACTCCGTCAGGCTTTCTCTGTTGCCGACCTGGTAAAATTTGCCAAATACACGCCGCTCCCTACCGACCACGACATAGCGTTTAAGGACTGTAAGGAGTTTGTGGAACGGACCGTTGAAGTAGTGGTTAGTGGTTAGTGGTTAGTGGTTAGTGGTTAGTGGTTAGTGGTTAGTGATTAGTGGTTAGTGGTTAGTGATTAGTGGTTAGTGGTTAGTGGTTAGTGGTTAACGGTTAATGATGAAATAACGAATATCCCCTTCAAATTTTGAAGGGGTGCCCGAAGGGCGGGGTAGTTTATATAAAAATTAAATCTTTAAATTCTTAAATCTTTAAATCAATTATGAACAACATAACACTGTATCTCCAAGGCATCGAATTCGCCACCCCCTACTACTTCCTGCTATTACTCTTAGTCATCCCCGTAATCGCCTGGCACTACTTCTTCCGCAAAAAAATGCAAGCCACCCTCACCGTGCCTACTACGGTGGTATTTCAAAAAATACGCAAAACATGGAAAGTTCGCCTCCGTTGGCTCACAACCTGCTTACTTACACTCGCTTACATTGCTTTCATCGTAGCTTTGGCGAGACCTCAAACCTCTTTCCGGCTCAACAACGTGGAGGTAGAAGGCGTTGACATCGTGCTCGCCTTAGACATATCCGGCTCTATGAAAGCCATGGATTTTCGCCCCAACCGCTTGGAAGCGTGCAAGAAAGTAGCCGAAGAGTTTATTTCGGGAAGACCCACCGACCGAATCGGCTTGGTGGTGTATGCCGGCGAAGCTTATACCCAATGCCCCGTTACCAGCGATCATAACACCCTGTTAGGTTTACTGCAAAAAGTAAGATTCGACATTATTGAAGACGGCACCGCCATTGGCGACGGCTTGGGAACCGCCATCAATCGTTTGCGCGAAAGCGAAGCCAAAAGCAAAATCATCATCCTGCTTTCCGATGGAGTAAACAATAGCGGTTATATAGATCCCTATTCCGCAGCGGAAATTGCTAAAAACATGGGGTTTAAGGTTTACACTATCGGTGTGGGAACTACCGGAAAAGCCCCCTACCCCACCCCTTACGGAAGCGTAATGGTGGACACCGAAATTGACGAACGCCTATTGCGAAGCATTGCCCAGGAAACCGGCGGAAAATACTTCCGCGCCACCAACAACGATAAACTGAAAGCCATTTACACAGAGATTGATAAAATGGAGAAAACAATCCTCAACGAAACAGTTTTTGAAAATAAAGCGGATGCGTTTTTTCCGTTTTTGTTGGCAGGGGTAATTTTGTTGGTTGGGTATTTGGTGTTGAGATATACAATCTTTCGGACGAATCCGTAGTATTTTTTAGCCAAATTCAGAAATAATATTTAGCCAAATTCAGAAATAATTTTTGGCCAAATTAGGAAATAAAATATATTTTTGCAGCCGAAAAACGTTTTAATATGAATGGAAATAATTATTTGCCAAGAATTTGCGATTCGGAACTACAAGAAGCGCTTTCCACTATGGGTGCCGTGTTGATTGAAGGGGCAAAATGGTGCGGAAAAACAAGTACTGCCGTTAATGTTGCTAAAAGTACACTCTTTATGCAAGATCCCGACAATACACGCTCTTACCAACAAATAGCAGATACAAAACCTTCACTATTGCTGGAGGGTAAAGCTCCTCGCTTGCTTGATGAATGGCAAATGTCGCCGGTACTTTGGGATGCCGTACGCTTTGAAGTTGATAAACGGGCTTTGCCCGGACAATTTATTCTTACCGGTTCTGCTGTACCGGCTGACAATATCACAGCTCACACAGGAACAGGGCGATTTGCACGAATTTTGATGCGTCCGATGAGTTTGTATGAATCAAAAGAATCAAGCGGAACGATTTCGTTGGCAGATTTGTTTAATGGAAAACACAATATCGAAAGTATCTCAAACTTAAGCATTGAACAAATAACTTTTGCCATCTGTCGTGGCGGCTTTCCTGCTTCCATCGGGAAGCCCGACAAGGTGGCGTTGCGAATGCCGGTTGATTATGTAGAAGCCATTATTAATCAAGATATTTCACGAGTTGATGGGGTAGAAAAAAATCCAAATCGAGTACGGCTGCTTTTACGTTCTCTCGCTCGAAATATTGCTACCATGGCTTCTGTTCAAACTATACTAAATGACGTTGAAGCAACAGAGACAAGTATTTCAGACAAAACTGTTTCGACTTATTATAATGCTTTGCGTCGAATTTTTGTTGTAGAGCCATTACCTGCATGGTCGCCGTCATTACGCTCGAAAACAGCAATTCGCACTTCACCAAAACACCATTTTGTTGACCCCTCTATTGCTACAGCAGTAATGCGAATAAATCCCGATGCACTTCTGCAAGATTTTGAGTATTTCGGATTTTTGTTCGAGGCATTATGTGCCCGCGATATTCGAATTTATGCGCAACATAACGATGGCGAGGTGTTTCATTTTCGTGACAAAACCGGATTGGAAGCCGATTTGCTCGTACAGCTTCGCGATGGACGATGGGCTGCTATTGAAGTAAAATTAGGCAATAAGCAGATTGAAGAAGCTGCCGAAAATTTGTTGAAACTTAAAAACAAGATAAACACCGAAAAAATGCAAGAGCCGGCATTTTTAATGGTATTAACCGGAGGACAATTTGCTTATCGCCGAAAAGACGGTGTGTTAATTGTGCCGATTGGGTGTTTGAAATATTGATTTTAAATTCCTCCTCCTACCCCAACTCAAACACCTCTTTCCCTTTCGGCATCACAACATCCTTAAACCCATGTTCTTCCACACGCTGCGCAAACGCCACACGCGCATCATCCTCCCCATGAATCACAAAAAACTTCCTTACGGTTTCAGGGTTTTGGGTGTTTAAATAATGTAGCAATTCGTTGTAATCGGCATGGCCGGAATAAGATTGGATGTTTTCTAAAGTGGCGCGCACTTTGTATTTTACGCCAAAGATAGAAACTTCTTTGTCGCCGCGCATGATTTTGGCGCCCAAAGTGGTTGGCGCACAATATCCTACCGAAAGAATAGTGGTGCGCGGGTTGTCAATGTTGTTCGCCAAATGGTATTTTACACGCCCCGCTTCCATCATCCCTGAGGCAGAGATGATAACGCACGGCCGGTTATAGGTATTTAGTCTTTTCGAATCATCTATAGTTCTGATATAGTGCAGGTTTTCAAATCCGAAAGGATCAGGATTTGAATGTATGAACCGTTGCATCTCTTCATTAAAACTGTCGGCATGTAACCTGAAAATTTCGGTAGCGGAAGTGGCCAACGGGCTATCTACAAAAATATCCACATGCGGTAAATTTCCGGCGTTTTTCAAGCGATGCAACGCATATACAATCTCTTGTGTTCTTCCAATGGCAAACGAAGGGATGATGAGCTTTCCTTTTCTTTTGGCGCAGGCGTCTAAAACCACCAACATCAGCTTTTGTTCCGCATCTTCAATGGTTTCATGCAGGCGGTTACCATACGTGGATTCGCACATAATGTAATCGGCTTTCGGTAAGATACATGGATCCGGCAAGATGCGTTTGTGATAGCGACCCACGTCGCCGGTGTAAAGCAAGGTGCGTATTTCATTATCTTCCACAAACGAAATGTAAATGGAAGCGCCGCCGAGAATGTGTCCCGCGTCGTAAAATTCAAACGAAAAAGTAGGCGTAATAGAAAAATGGATATTATAAGGAATACTAATGAAACGCCCCATGCAGGCAGCGGCATCTTGCATGGTATAAAGCGGTTCCACAGGAGGCAATTGGTGCAATGCTCGTTTTTTATTGAATTGACGGGTATCGGTTTCCTGAATTTTCCCTGAGTCGGGAAGCATAATGGCGCACAAATCGCGCGTTGCCGGCGTGCAAAACACCTTTCCTTTAAAACCGTTTTTATGGATGTACGGAATTAACCCTGAATGATCAATATGGGCATGCGAGAGGATGATAAAATCAATATCCGCCGGAGCAAAACCCAAATCTCTGTTCATGGCATCGGTTTCCAATCCCTTGCCCTGGTACATTCCGCAGTCGATTAAGATTTTCTTGTTTTCTTTTGTGGTTAACAAAAATTTGCTTCCGGTTACTTCGCCTCCGGAAGCGCCGATAGATTCGAGTTTCATATATTCTTGTTTTTATATTTTACTACCGGCATTTGCATCCGCTCACGTTTTTATATTGCGGCTTCGGCTTATATTTATGTGTACTGCTTTTAGAAGACGCACAAGCTGCCAACAAGCATATTACCATGAATATCGTGCTGAAAATAAGCCATTTGTTTTTCCTCATCACGCTCTAATTATGGTTTGACTCCTGTCGGGACCGGTAGATATCATGCGAATGGCAACGCCCGTTTCTTTCTCAATAAAAGCCACATATTCCTTAAAGGCTTGTGGTAAATTTTCATAATATTTTTCTAATGAAAGATTTTCCTTCCATCCTTTAAACTCTTTATACACAGGGGTAATCTCCGTGTCAATTTCGGCAGGAAAGCGGTCGGTGGTTTCTTTTCCTATTTGGTATTCGGTGCAAATTTTGATGGTCTCAAAATTATCCATGACATCGGCTTTGGTGAGCACCATTTCTGTAACGCCGTTGATCATAATGGCGTATTTAAGCGCCACGAGGTCAAGCCATCCGCAGCGGCGGGCGCGCCCCGTAGTGGAGCCAAACTCGTGGCCTTGCGTGCGGAGCAGTTCGCCGGTTTCGTCCAGCAGCTCGGTAGGAAAGGGCCCGCTGCCTACACGGGTGCAATAGGCTTTCACAATGCCGATCACCCGTCCGGTTTGGTTCGGCGCCACGCCCAGGCCGGTGCAAGCGCCTGCCGCCACCGTAGTTGAGGAAGTTACAAACGGGTAAGATCCAAAATCAATATCCAGCAAGGTGCCTTGTGCGCCTTCTGCCAACACTTTCTTCCCCGCTTTCAAATAATCGTTAATTTCATATTCATTGTCTATCAATTTAAAACGCAAAATCGTTTGCAGGGCATCAAACCACTCCGTAAAAACGGTAGTCATATCATCTTGTAGTTGATAAGCATTTTTAATCAGTAAATCAGTATGTTGTTTGAAAATAACGGCAAATTTATCTAAGAAATCGGGTGCAGTGATGTTGCAAACGCGAAAGCCGTTGCGTGCTATTTTATCGGTATAAGTAGGACCAATGCCTTTTAAAGTGGAGCCGATTTTTTCTTCTCCTTTCTGTGCTTCCAACATGGCATCTATCCATTTGTGCGTAGGCAAAATAAGATGTGCTTTTTTAGAAATAAACAGGTTTTCTGTGGGATGAAGCCCCATTTTCTCTAACGCTTCAATCTCTTTTTTAAAAGTAACCGGGTCAATCACTACGCCGTTGCCGATGATGTTAATTTTATCTGGATGAAAAATTCCGGAAGGGATAATATGCAGCACGTGTTTTATGCCGTTAAATTCGAGGCTGTGCCCTGCGTTGGGACCGCCTTGAAAGCGGGCAATTACGTCGTAGTGCGGGGTGAGTACGTCCACCACTTTGCCTTTGCCTTCGTCGCCCCATTGTAGTCCAAGAAGAATGTCTAATTTCATATTTTATTGTAAATTATTGTTTATTAATAAGTTTGAGTATTATATTAGCTCCTTTGTTCAAGAATCCATCGCTCAAAAAATGGATCTTCCATTTGATAGTTTTTTGAGATTTGAATAAGAAAACCGTTAATTAACAGTTTTTTATATGCACTATATCTGGTGCTGGCAGGAATGTTGGTCTCCTTTCTTTGAATCCATCCATATTTCAATTGAACCATTTCTATCAATAAAAACCGTTCTTTTAAAGTTAAGTTTATCCAAAGACGTTCATAATCAATACTATGCTCTTTAATTATTTGTTGAATAACTTGATCTGTTGAAAAATAAGTATTGTTTTTTATGGTATTAAAACAGTGAAAAGCCAATTGTTGCGTATAATAGGGATGACCCTGTGTAATAGTTAGTATTTCATTAGTAATTTCAGGCAAATTTTGGTTTGTTATTTTGGAAAAACCTTGAATTAGAAAATTATAAAAATCTCCTGTCCGTATGGGAGCAAGATACATTACCACTCCAAAATGATAAAAAGGAGACTTTTTACATTCAAAGATCTCATGCATCATAGATTCCAAACTACCGAGAAAAACATAATTTACATGATTATGGCTTTGAATGACAGAGCGCAAAATTTTATCCATATTCTTGTCAATAATTCTGATCTCCTGAAACTCATCAAAAACGACTATCGGTTTTTCTCCTTTTTCGCCTAAATGATCAATTAGATTCAAAACATCTTCCAATATTGGTTTTGCTGAAATTACAGGATTAAAAGAAATATCTACAGCATTATTGATCGGATTAATGGAAAGCGTTGGAATAATCCGGAAATTTTTTATAAGGTGCTTTATTTTTTCAAAAGGATAAACTTTAAAAACTTTTTTCAATAATTCAGTGGAAAAGTCTGAAATTGAAGTAATTAATTGTAAGTTAAGAAATATTTCAGGGCGCTGTGTTTGCTTTACTGCTTTTGCAATTAAGCTGGTTT
Source organism: Lentimicrobiaceae bacterium (assembly GCA_009787485.1). GTDB lineage: Bacteria > Bacteroidota > Bacteroidia > Bacteroidales > WCHB1-69 > WRNX01. Next base: position 20,986 of record WQWP01000020.1, read on the forward strand.
TGCCAAATCTCCTTGGACTAATCAAAATAAGATGATTTTCGCTATCTATAATATCAGATACTTTGGCTAATTCTTCCACTCTATCTGTGAAAAAAGCCCCTTCAACCAAAGAGCCAAATTTGAAAGGATTCGACATATTTATCATGTTTTCATTATTTTATGACTACGATTTTTTTCGTTACGATTTTTTTCGTAGTCGTTGCAAATATATATTTTAAATCTTTAAATTTTTAAATCTTTAAATTTTTAAATTTCCTCCACCACTTCTCTAACCACCTCCAAAATCATACTTTCCTCAATCTGCTTAATATACCCTTTTTCTTGCAGTAACGCCGTTAATTCCTGCACTTCACGAATGTCGCACTTCGCTGCTTCATACACTTGTTCCCAAGTGAGGTTTTTGAGCGCCACGCCTTCTTCAATCGCTTGCATAGCCACATCGGCGGCCACTTTGGGAAAAAGTTCCCATTCCAGCATGTTGGGCATAATGTTTTCGATGTGAATGCCGCGGTTTTCGGCAAACTCGGCAATAGAATGCGCGGCGCGAATTGCCATGCCATCGGTAATTTTGCGTGCGGAAACCAACAGTGTGCCCTTTAAAATGGAAGGGAAACACACGGAATTATTTACCTGGTTGGGAAAATCGCCTCTGCCGGTGGCCACAATGTACGCGCCCGCCTCTTTTGCCTGATACGGGTAAATTTCCGGCACCGGATTGGCGCACACGAACACAATCGGCTTTTCTGCCATGAGCTTGATCCACTCTGCTTTAATGGTATCGGGACCCGGTTTGGAAAGCGCCACCAACAAATCCGCACCCTGAAACGCTTCTTCGGGCGTAGCAATGCACTCAGGATTGGTAATTTGGCACAACTCCCACTGGCGGTAAAACAGCGGGTCGTTTTTATATCGTGCATTATTTTTGTGCAACGCCGCACGACTGTCGAACATAATGATTTTTTCCGGATCGGCGCCATCGGCAATCATCAAACGCGCAATGCTCGTGTTGGAGGCGCCGGCGCCGTAGAGCACCACTTTAATCTCCGACATTTTTTTACCCGTCAGTTTCAAGGCGTTAATCACTCCGGCTAAAGTAACGCAGGCGGTGCCTTGCGCATCGTCGTGCCACACCGGAATATCGCATTCTTCGCGAAGAACGTCTAATACTTTAAAACAGTTGGGTTGGGAGATATCTTCCAAATTGATGGCGCCAAAGCTCGGCTGCGCTCGCTTAACAAATTCGATAATTTTATCGGCATTGGGCTCGCCCGTTTCGTCCTTACTGTCTATGCAAAGCGCAATGGCATCCACGCCGCCTAAGTATTTCATCAGCATTGCTTTTCCTTCCATTACGCCGAGGCCGCCCGGAGGGGTACAGTCGCCGTCGCCCAGCACGCGCGTGCTGTCGCTCACTACTGCCACCAAGTTTCGGCGGTTGCTCAGCTCAAACGAAGTGTCGTTATCTGCTCTTATGGTGGTAGAAACGGCGGAAACACCGGGCGTGTACCACACGTTAAACCAATTAAAACCATAAAGAGGCGCTTTGGGAAGGGTTTGCATTTTGCCACCGTAGAAGGCGTGCATTTTTAATGCCATTTTTTTGTAAAACAATGTCTTAGCTTTCGCAATTTGCGCTTCGGAAAAATGAGCCGGAAATAAATCTGTAATGGATGCTAAAGAGGTAATTGGGTTTTGCATAATTTATTTTTGTTGTTCTTCAATATTTGTTTGACCTACAATATATAACGGTCTGTTTAAAACATTCTTATTAATGCGATTCACATATTCTCCTATAATTCCGATAGAGAATAATTGGATTCCGCCTATGAACATTGTGCTGATAATGAGCGATGTCCACCCGCTTACCGTTCTATCCAAAGCAAAATGAGAGAAAATGGCATATAGAATAATCAGAAGTGCGAATATGGAAATGAATAAACCGGCTCTGGTAACAAAAGCCAAAGGTTTATCAGAAAAGCTTGTGAGTCCGTCCAATGCTAATTTTAACATTTTGGAGAACGGGTAATTGGTTTTTCCGTGAATACGCTCTTGTCTTTCAAAATAAACTGCCGTTTGTCGGAATCCAATCCATGCAATTTGACCTCTTAAAAATTTGTTCTGTTCCGGCATTTGCTTCAAACATTCCACTACTTTTCTGTCAATTAATCGAAAATCGCCGGTATCCACCGGAATATTTATGTTAGTCATTTTTCGTAAAATCCGGTAAAACCACTTGGCCGACATTTTCTTAAACCAACTTTCGCCTTTTCTTTTCAGCCGTTGCGCATACACCACTTCATAGCCCTCTTTATATTTGGCATACAATTCGGGAATTAATTCCGGCGGGTCTTGCAAATCGCCGTCAATAATTACCACCGCTTCTCCTTTAGAGTAGTCTAACCCTGCGGTAACGGCAATTTGATGTCCAAAATTTCTGCTAAAATTGATGTAAAAGACCCGGTCGTCTTTTTCCGCAAGT
>WQWP01000021.1 GCA_009787485.1 Lentimicrobiaceae bacterium
CGTACCAATTAGAATCCCAACCTCTGATAATTCCTAATCGTAAACCTACCGGATTAACTTTTTGACCCATACTTATTCAATATTATTTTCTAAATTACTTTTTGCTTTGTCTTCCAAAATGATAGTTACGTGATTGGAGCGTTTTCTGATGCGATTGGCGCGTCCTTGCGGTGCTGTGCGCAATCTTTTCAAAATACGGCCGCCGTCCACCCATATATATTTAATGTATAGCTGAGCGTCTTCTATGCGTTGGCCTTCATTTTTCACTTGCCAGTTAGCGATGGCTGATTTTAACAACTTTAATAATTTCTCTGCGGATTCTCTACGACTGTATTTCAGCACATTCATAGCATAATCTACATCTTTTCCGCGAATTACATCTGCCATAATTCTTGTTTTTCTGGGCGATGTGGGGTTATCCACCAAGCGAGCCATATATACATTTTTCTTGGCTTCTTTTCGCGCATCTGCCGCTAATCTTTTTCTTGCTCCCATTTTTTGTTATGATTTATTTTTTATAAACGATTTGATTTTCAACCCCATTCATTAACTTATTCCAAAGCACAAGTATCCTACTTAAATGGGCGGCAAAAATAGATTTTTTTTTACACAAAAAACGTTATGGATAAAAAAAATATGGAGTGGGTTTTTATTTGCTTGCGTGTTGTTGAAAAAACAATATTTTTGCAAGAAAATTTTAGATACATGAAAACAATTACAAGCATATTCTTTTTGTTAATGCTTTGCTATTGCAGCATGGCGCAACCAACCGGTATTAATCGTATTGATAAAGAGCAAAAACTGTATGAGCTATCACTAATTTGGAAAGAATTAACTTATAACTTCGCCAATATGGACAATTGTCCTGACGTGCATTTAGATAGTTTGTACCGGAAGTACATACCTATTGTACAAAACACAAAAAATGATTTTGAATACTATAAGGCATTGCAACATTTTTTAGCTCATTTAAATAATGGACATACTGCCATCTATAAATTTCCTGATTATTTTGATGATTATTTGGGTTTTATATTGTTGAGAACAGCATATAAAGATAATAAAATCATTGTAGAAAACATAGGAGCGCATAACGCAAAAAAAATTAATATTGGAGATGAAATTGTTTCTATTAATGGCATGCCTGCCATAGATTATTTCCAAAAACATGTTGTTTCCTATATTGCTGCTTCCAATGAAGAAGCCAAAACACTTGAACGAGCAATGTTTGGAAAGAGTAATTACATAAATATAGCTCTGAAAGACGAAAAAATCAAATTAAGAGTAAAAACTCCTGCAGGAATAAAGAAAGTAACACTTGCTTATGACTGCTATATGAAACCGCTTCCCAAAGATACTGCTACACAAAAAAATAAAAGGTTTTTAAAAGGATTGACGCATGTTAGCGCTATGAAAAACAATTACTTTTTAGAAGACACTACTAATGGTTTTGCTTATATTCGTTTAACACGCTGCAATGATGATTTTTATAATTTTTTTGCTGAAAATTATGATAAAATAATGAAGCATGAGAATCTAATCGTGGATGTTCATTATAATGAGGGTGGATCAAGTCATCCCACAGACTTAGTTGCTCACTATTTGATAAATAACGATACTATTTATCAATATTCTGAGAAAACAAGAATACATAACGCCTTATTTAAAGCACATGCTGCTATCAAGATATGGTACTATGAAGATGATGAGGTATCTGAATATGATAAAGAGAAGTGGTATCCTCATTACTACAATACTGCATTTGAAGAAGTTGAACCTCCTGGATATCCTAATGACGTACCTGATTCTATGCGCTACAAAGGGAAAGTATATCTACTTATTGGACAGGATAACGGCTCGGCAGGAGAGCATTTTGTTATTACGTTATCTCAAAATAAAGATATTACTATCTTGGGAAAAAAAACTATGGGTGCTATCGCGCAACCCTTACTTGTAGTTTTACCTTCCGGAATGGAAGTACTTATTAATACTGCAAAGACCTACGATTTTCGAGGAATAGATACTTCCTCAGGTTTTCCACCTGATTACGAATACGATTTTTCAGAAATATACAAGATTGAGAATCCGCAGGAGATGCTTCGCAGGTTAATAGAAGTGATAAAAGGATTAGAGTAACGAGGGCTACACGATTATTCGAAAAAAAACAAAAAAATACTTTCCCCCCTTGACAAACGCCTTTTCGATGTGTATATTTGCCGCCTCAAACAAACTCATAAATCTACATTGTTATGCAAACTCTATCATTAACCCAAAACACAAAGAAATGAACAACTTACAAAACTTTCAAAATACGTTATTTGAATCTACATGGGTAGATTTACAAGAAATTAAGCGTATCATGGCTGAAAGAACTGCCGAAACAGACCGGCAACTGAAAGAAACCGACAGAATGGCGAAAGAGAACTGGCTGCAAATGAAAGAAACCGATCGGCAAATGAAAGAAACCGATCGGCAAATGAAAGAAACAGATCGGCAAATGAAAGAAACCGACAGACGCATGAAGGTACTACAAAAAACGGTAGGCGAATGGTCAAATAATCACGGCTCGTTTGCCGAAGAGTATTTTTTTAATTCTTTTGAAAACGGAAAACAAAACTTCTTTGGCGAAAAATTTGATGAAATAAGCAAAAATTTAAAACCTAAGAAGAAAGACCTCGCAGATGAGTACGATATTGTACTGTTTAACAGCGACGCAGTAGCTATTATCGAAGTAAAGTTTAAAGCTCATAAAAACGACCTGCTCCGTGTGCTGAATAAAGCAAAAACCTTTAGAATATTATGTTCCGATTATAAAGATTATAGGATTTATCTTGGCTTAGCATCTCTTAATTTTTATCCTGAATTGGAACAGGAATGTATAGAGCATGGTGTTGCAGTGATTAAGCAAGTAGGTGATACGGTAATTATTAACGACGAAAGATTGGCAGTATTTTAATCATTTCCTCATTCCCCCATTAAATCCGGCCGCCTCACTTTCGTCCGCTCCAACTGCTGCTCAAACCGCCACTCGGAGATGTTTTTTTCATGTCCGGAAAGCAAAATATCCGGAACTTTATGTCCTTGATAATCTGCGGGGCGCGTATATACCGGCGGGGAAAGTAGCCCGTTTTGGTAAGAGTCTGTAAGTGCGGAAGATTCATCGTTGAGCACGCCCGGAATAATACGGGCAATGGCATCTACAACCGCCATAGCGGCAACTTCGCCTCCGGATAACACATAATCTCCAATGCTAATTTCCTCTGTAATAAACAATTCGCGAACACGCTCATCCACTCCCTTGTAATGTCCGCATAATATCATAATGTTTTTATATAGTGATAGTTGATTTGCTTTCGATTGGGTAAATGTTTTCCCATCCGGCGCCATAAAAATTACGGCATCGTACTTGCGCTCCGATTTCAGGTGTTCTATGCAACGGGCAATCGGCTCTATCATCATTACCATGCCGGCGCCACCGCCGAAAGGGTAATCATCCACACGTTTGTGTTTGTCTAAAGAATAATCGCGAATGTTGTGGGTGTGTAGCTCAATGAGGTTTCTGTCCACTGCTTTTTTAATGATGGATTCGGAGAAAACGCCCGCGAACATTTGGGGGAAGAGGGTTAAAATATCAATTCGTAGGTTCATTTTTTTTATTTTTTTAGCACGCAGATGACGCAGATTTAAACAGATTTACGCAGATTTTATTTTTTCGATTAACAATATGCCATCGCGCATTGGCAACAGTAAATTCTCAACCCGTGGGTCGTTTTGAACAAACTCATTAAACTCCATAATCGCTTTCGTTTCGTCGTCGTTTTCTGCAACGGATTCTGTTACTTTTCCACTCCATAATACGTTGTCTGCTAATATAAAACCTCCTTTTTTAACATAAGGCAGCACCATTTCGTAATATTGCAGATATTCTTTTTTTTCTGCATCAATAAACACTAAATCCCAGCTTTTTTTCAATGCAGGAATTATTTCTAATGCGTTTCCAATGTGTAAATGCAATTTTTCTTTATGTATAGACAAGTTGAAATATTTGGTAATGATGGCTTCCAACTCCTCATCCGTTTCTATGGTGTGCAATGTGCCGTTGGGTGGTAAACCTTCTGCCAAACACAAGGCGGAATAGCCTGTAAAAGTGCCAATTTCGAGGATGTTTACAGGTTTTATCATCTTGGAAATCATGGATAGAAATCTGCCTTGTAGTTGCCCTGAAAGCATTCTTGGGCGCAAAATTTTTAGGTGGGTTTCGCGGTTGAGATGGTATAGCAAATCACTTTCGCTTGAGGTGTATGCTTCGCAATAAGATTCTATTTGTTCGTTAATTAAAGTGTGCACGCTCTTTTTTTGTTAATTTGTGCCGCAAAATAAACGAATTTTATGAACTTCATCAAAAAACAACTTCTATTCTTCTCAATTACTTTATTTTATTGTATTTCCTTGCTTGCACAAATTGTTACAGGCGCAGAACAAACAGAGCGCTATTTCCCGCTATTGCAGCATAAAAAGGTGGCAGTTTGCTTCAACCCGACTTCAATAATTGGCACAACGCATTTGGTTGATACTTTAAAAAGTGCAAAAATTGATGTGGTAAAAATATTTGCTCCTGAGCACGGTTTTCGGGGCGAAGCAGAAGCCGGCGCAACGATTCAATCTTCTGTGGATGCAAAAACCGGAATTTCTATCGTGTCGTTATACGGAAGAAATAAAAAACCAACTGCCGAGCAACTGAAAGACGTAGAGATTATTGTTTTTGATATGCAGGATGTAGGATGTCGATTTTTTACCTATATATCTACTCTACATTATCTTATGGAAGCTGCCGCCGCGCAGCAAATCCCTATTCTTATTTTAGATCGTCCCAACCCGAATGGCTATTTTGTAGATGGGCCTGTGCTGGAAGAGAAATACAAGTCGTTTGTGGGCATGCACCCTGTTCCGGTTGTGCACGGCATGACTATTGGAGAATATGCACAGATGATTAACGGCGAAAAATGGCTGGAAAACGATTTAGTATGCGAATTACATATCGTTGAATGTAAAAACTATACGCATCAAGATAGATACAGCTTGCCTGTAAAACCCTCGCCAAATTTAGGAACTGATGAAGCGATATACTTGTACCCCTCGCTATGCCTTTTTGAGGGCACCGATATTAGCCTTGGGCGCGGCACAAACAAGCCGTTTCAAATATTCGGACATCCTGCTTTAACGATGGGCGATTATTATTTTACGCCCGAGCCGATCAAAGGCGTTTCGGAAAACCCGCCGCAAAAAGGGAAAAAATGCAGAGGCGTTGATTTAACAAACGAGGCAAAAATTCATCTTCAGAGTAATAATTCTTTCAATATTACGTATTTGATTGCTGCATACAATCATTTTCCAAAAGAGATGAAGTTTTTCACAAGTCCTGATTTTTTTGATAAATTAGCCGGAAATTCAACGTTACGTTGGCAAATTATTAACGGAAGAACTGAAGAGGAGATTCGTGCTTCGTGGCAGCCTGCCTTAGAAAAATTTAAAAAAACAAGAAGTAAATATTTAATTTACCCCGAATAATCATGTTAGAAACCGTTTTACATTGGGATACAGTCGTTACGCTGTTTTTAAACGGACTTCGCGCGCCGTGGTTAGATCCGGTTATGTATTTGATTTCCAATAAATTTATTTGGATACCCCTATATGTTTTTGTCTTGTTTTTAGTGGTAAAAAAATGGAAGAAAAAATCTATTATCCTGATACTCTTGCTTGTTCTATCTGTTACCATTTCTGATCAAGGTTGTAATTTGTTGAAAAAAAGCACAAAACGGTTGCGCCCAAGTCATAACATTGAATTAGAACATAAAATTCATCTTGTAAAAAAATCTGATGGAGAGTTTTATCGTGGTGGAAAATACGGCTTTCCTTCTGCGCATGCGGCGAACGCGATGGTGTTTGCGCTTTTTGTTTTCTTTTTTGCAGGGAACAGGAAAATGTGGGTGTTGCTGGCTATTTTCTTTTGGGCGGCGTTGTTAGGCTACAGCCGCATCTATCTCGGTGTGCATTATTGGTTAGATGTGGAATTCGGATATTTAGTTGGGGCGTTGAGTTTTTTGATTGTTTTTGGAGGTTATTATTTTATTTGTGAAAAAGCACGCAGATGACATAAGTGTATTGACAGTTAATAACATATAATTTTATGGTACAAATGTGATACTATATTATATTATTATAAATATTTATAGATGTTAATATATTCATATTTAAGTGTGTAAGTATGTATTTATAAACAAATATAAATAACGGTGGCGAAAATAAAGTTTTTATCGAATTTAGTTAGTTTTTTTGATACTTTGGCGCAATCCGGCACAAAAAAAGCCGCTCGCGGCGGCTTGGCATTTGTTGAATGTGAGGCTAAAACAACCTCAACCGGATACGGTACCCGGATTGTATCATTGATAAAAACGGAATCCCGGACAAATTTGTCTCGATACAGATACCGGTAACGCTCCATAATGAGCGTGTCGCCTTTTTCTTTTACGAAAACGGAATTGGGGATTTTAGGGATATTGGGGATAACTCTGCTTTTATTTTTAATTTTCAATTAGTTAAGTAATCTTCTATTTTCCCATTTGCTTTCCCATTTTATATATTTTTGTCGTCGTTAAATATTTGTATTATGTATATTCGGGGATCTGTTGACAATTATGATAGAGAAACATCACAATACATAGTTGCTTATAGTAGTCTTATTGTTTGAAACCAATAAAATAAGGCTTCACCTTTGGCTATAAATTTCAGGCGCTTATTTAGAAAATTATAGTCCAAATTTGTTATCATATAATCATTTAAAGGAATATTTTCGTCAAATTTTTGTATTTCCTTTTTGCTGTCAGTCAGAATAATTGCTGCTAAATATCCCGCTTTGGCGGCGGCAACTTGCGCTTCCAATATCTCAAATTTTCCTTCAAAAACAAAATGCCGAAATTGATTGATTCCGGTGTTTATTTCGCCAAATTTAGTTTTATCATCTTCCGTTTTTAGAATATCCTTTTTGGCAATTAACAAAGCCGTATTTATTATGTCTTGCAGAACAATATACGGTGATTCTATTTTTCGTTCGGGGCGATAAGAAATTTCTTCTTTAGCCAATGTGAAAAATGATTTTTTAACTATTTCAATATCAGTTAATAAATCGAATAGGGAACCAATGTCAAATAGCTGCTTTATGATTTCCTTTTCCTTGCTTTTGCCGTAAAGAATGCCTGTTGTATTCGGTGCAAAGGCTGTTAGTTTATCTCCGGTAATAGAATTAATATCCGGTATATTTAGCGTTACAAATGGTAAATCTTGTTGTAGCCATTCCGTTTCCAATGGTTTATCAAGCAATACAGGATATTGATTTTCAACGAATAAAATATCTAACAATATTTCGCGTTCGGGATTATAAATTACCTCGTCTTGTAGATTTTTATTCGCAAAATTTGAATTGTACACGAATTTATAGTGTGCTTTGGGTATATCGTCTTGGTAACTTCGTTTCGTGTCTAATTCAAATCGTGTAAATTCGCTTGTTTGAATTAGTTGCGTAAAAAATGTTTCTAATTGTTCCTTATTTGTTTTTGGATTCACAATAATATCAATATCTACTGAAAAGCGTTTTGGTTTGGGCATCAGCAAAATCAAACTTGTGCCGCCTTTAAAAACGAAATCTAAACCTGTCATTTTCAATTGTTCCAGTAAATAGAGCGCATAAATCATACTTTCCATTAAATTGGGGTCTTTACTGTATTTTCTTCTTTTTTCAGCAATCCAATCGGCTGACAGTGAATTTATGTTAATCATGGAAGATAGTTTTAGGAATGTCTGTTTTATGTAGTAGTTCTGTTAATTCAATCTCTTTTCCTCGCCGTTTAGCATAGTGAAACAACGTAGTAAAATGTATGGAATAACGATTGTAGGCTGTGTTAAGAATATGTATCATTTCGCTACCTTGAAAAGGTAAAAATAGTTTTTGGTTGGAAATCAAATCAATAATTAACTTTTCAAGAGTAACTGTAGTTGCTTTATTAACTTGTTGCACAGGCGATTTTGTAACTAACGGTTCTATAACAATTGTTGATTCGTTTTTAAAAACATATCGTTCAATCTCTTTTTCTTCAGGTTGAATGAAAACATTTTGTTTTTGTTCTTTTAGAAAATCATAAACAGGTTCAATAGCTTCTTTTTCAACTTGTAAAATGGTAACAAATTGTGCAGGAATATGTAACATAAACTCATTGATAATTTGCGTTGACCAAATACAGCATTTTAACGTTGGAAACTGTTTTTGAATTTTTGAAAAAGTTTTATAGTCTTTTTCGCTGATATTCGGGATAAAAACGGGTTTGTATTGTAGTGTAAACAAATCTCGCGAAACAGACGAAATAATATGCTTATTTTTCAAGTCATGTATCTTCCAACGAAAAGTTGTTTCTTTCAAATCTGCATCAAATTTCCGAAAAAAACCGAAGAGTTCCTGCCTTGAAAAATAGTTTTTGTATTGAAATGTGTGTTTCAATTGTTTTTCTATCAACTCTTTTGCCATAGTAATTATAATAATATATTCAAATGCAAAGATAATAAAAAATAAAACAAACAAAAGACAATAAAATTAATTTATTGGCAAATGTTTGATTTTTTTGAATGTGGTTTGAAAATGCAGTATGGGAGTAGCCCTTTCGTTTTCTGAGACCCCATCCCTTGCTATTGTTATTACAAAACGACAAAACCCATTTTTGAATTTTGCCGTTTCAAAAAAATAAACTCTGAAAGACTATTCTTTCACAATCTTTTGAATAACAATATCATTATTTGTAAAAATCTTTACCATATAAACACCTTTTGCCAAAGCGGATAGGGAGATTTTTTCGTTAAAATTGTTTTCAGAAAGCAATAAAGCGCCTGTCATTGAGTAAACTTCAACTTTCTTTATCTGTAATTCAGATTTTATAAAAATCTCATCATTAGTGGGGTTGGGATAGATTTGGATTTTTTGAGCATTATTTTCTTCAATACCTACCACTGGTTTAAATGTAACATTTATAGTTGCATTTTCTTGAGTATTTGAAATTGTATAAGTATTTCCACCTATCTGAACATTGCTACCGTTCAGTTTCCACTGATCAACTTCGTAATTATTATCAGGCGTTGCTGCAAAGATTTGATTAGCACCGTATTCTACACTTACCGCTCCCGACGGATTGATTGTTCCATTAGCTCCGGCAATTGCCGTAATGGTGTAAGTATTGATTTGTACATCCTCAACGGTTACTGTTTGGTTTGCAGTGATATTGCTAATGGTGTAATCGCCTGCCGCCGGAGTTATTACTGTTCCGTTGGCTTTTACAGTAATAGTAGATTGATTGTAGGCTGCATCTAACGTTACAGTGAAAGAATAATTGTCGCCATGATTTACCGGTGAACTTGAATCGCCGGCAGGTGCAATCGTTGCGCCAGTAACCGTGGGCAGGGTTACGGTGTAAGTGTTTATTTGCACACCTTCAACGGTTACTGTTTGGTTTGCAGTGATATTGCTAATGGTGTAATCGCCTGCCGCCGGAGTTATTACTGTTCCGTTGGCTTTTACAATGATTGTAGATTGATTGTAGGCTGCATCTAACGTTACGGTAAAAGAATAATTGCCGCCATGATTTACCGGTGAACTTGAGCCACCGGTAGGTGCAACCGTTGCGCCGGTAACAGTGGGCAGGGTTGTCTAAGGCGCTTTTTAAAAATCTCTCTTTGTAGATGTAAATAGTATTTGAAAAGTATGTAATAATAGCAAATAATTAGCGTTTTATTCGTTGCAAAAGGTTGTATTTTAGTTTATTGAATATCATGTTATAAGGCATTTAAGTATCAATAAGAATTAATAAGATATAATAAGAACCACATTGACTGTATATTAAGTTTCGTTTAAATCATGGTACAAATACACAATAAAAAACGATATAAAACGATGGAAATGTATAAAAAAATATCAATAAAATAAATATAAAGTGCTTGTTTATAGATATTTTATTGGTTTTTATGATATATGGTTATGGGGTGTTAGACTACGCAGATGACGCAGATTAAACAGATTTACGCAGATATTAAATCTTTAAATTTTTAAATTTTAAATCAAAAAATATGATACAATTAGACCAAATTAAAGAAACCCAAACCAGACTCAGCGAGCTAAGGAGGTATCTTTGACATTGATGCCAAGTTAGAAGAAATCAACGCCAAAGAAAAAATTTCCCACGAAAACAATTTTTGGGATGACCCAAAATCTGCAGAAAAACTACTGAAAGAGATTAGCTTGATTAAATCTTGGGTGCAGGAATACGACCACGCCGCCACGTTAGTAGAAGACCTATCGGTTTTATACGATTTTTTTATGGCGGAAGAAGCTACCGAGCAAGAGACAGACGAGGCTTACAAAACCGCTCTGCAAGCCATTGAAAAGCTGGAATTTAGAAACATGATGCGCGAAGAAGAAGACCCAATGGGCGTCATCTTAACCATCAACTCCGGCGCAGGCGGCACCGAAAGTTGCGATTGGGCAGAAATGCTGCTCCGCATGTACATCCGCTGGGGAGAACGAAACAAATACGCTATCAAATTGTTAGACCGCCAGGAAGGCGATGTTGCCGGAATCAAATCTGCCACCATAGAGTTGGATGGTCCTTACGGATACGGCTATCTGAAAAGCGAAAACGGCGTGCATCGCTTAGTGCGTTTGTCGCCTTTCGATTCGGCAAACAAAAGGCATACTTCCTTTGCCTCTGTTTACGCCTATCCCATTATTAATGATGATATTGTGATTGATATTAACCCTTCTGATATTTCGTGGGATACCTATCGCTCCAGTGGTCCGGGCGGGCAAAACGTAAACAAAGTGGAAACGGCGGTGCGCTTACACCACCATCCCTCCGGAATTATTGCGGAGTGCCAGGAAACGCGCTCGCAACTTCAAAACCGCGAAAAAGCGATGCAAATGCTAAAATCGCAACTTTACCAACGCGAAATGGAGAAGAAGCGCGAAAAAGTTTCAGAAATTGAAAGCAGCAAAAAAAGGATAGAATGGGGCTCGCAAATAAGAAGTTACGTCATGCACCCTTATAAAATGGTGAAAGATTTGCGCACCCGCTACGAAACGTCGAATGTGAATGCGGTGATGGATGGGGAGTTGGATGAGTTTATTAAGGCTTATTTGATGGAGAATTAAGAGGTTACCTGTAATCCAACTTAACAAAAACAAATAGCATAATCGTAAACGCCCACAACGAAGACCCACCGTAACTAATTAATGGCAAGGGTATTCCAATAATAGGCAACAACCCGATCGTCATTCCGATATTAATAAAAAAATGGAAGAAGAAGATACCGGCAATGCCGTATCCGTAATATTTGACAAACGGGTCGCGCTGTCGTTCAGAAAGTCGTAAAATTCTTAATACTAATCCTAAAAATAAAAGACAAATAGTTAAACTACCAAGAAATCCCCATTCTTCTCCAATGCCGCAGAAGATAAAATCGGTGTGTTGTTCCGGCACAAAATTGAGTTTGGTTTGTGTGCCGCTTCGGTATCCTTTTCCAGTCCAACCGCCTGAACCTATGGCAATTTTCGATTGATTAAGATTGTAATCGGCGCCTTGCGGGTCGTTTACGATGCCCAACAGGGTATCAATGCGCATTTTTTGATGTGATTGCAATACTTTACTGTACCCTATGTCGGCAATGGCAATGAACATGAGCGCCAATCCGTAAATAATGGCGTTTCGAATCAATTTCTTTTTATCTCTTCTATTCCAAATCCAAAAACCGATAAAAACAGTGGTAATGAGTGCAATGGCGTAAATTTCATTCCAATATAATGTAATTAAAAACAGTGTAACAGACACTGCGCCTACTACTAAAATCCAACCTGTTAAGCCTATTCTGTAAAACAAAAAAATGAACGAGAGAAATACCAACGCCGATCCCGTATCTTTTTGAAGCATAATGATAAAAACGGGAGCCAATATGATGCAAAAAGCAGCGAGCCACGTATTTTTTTTCTCTTGCAGTGTTTTTCCTTCACTAAAGAATTTAGCCAATGCCAACGCCGTGCCGAATTTACAAAATTCTGTAGGCTGAATGCTGAAATTTCCGATTTTAATCCAGGCATGCGCTCCCGAAATTTCAGTTCCGAAAAAGAGTACCAAAATCATTAAGAAAAGACAAAATAAATAGATTGGATATGCCAAAAATGAATAGTATTGTCCTTTTATTAAAAGAATTACAATGGCAATAATCAAAGAGGTTCCAATAAAAACAAGTTGTCGCGTATAGGCATTACTCATGCTAAAGAAGTTTTCTGCTGCCGGATTGTAGGAGGTAGAGAAAATGGTAATCAAACCTATAGAAATTAAAGCCAAGTAATACAATATCAACCGTATATCAAATTCATTTGAACCACCAAGCGAAACTTCTTTAATCATAATTTATAAGGTTGACATTGAGATGATACGTTTTTCCAAATCTTTTCTTTTTACTTCTCTATTCAGGTAAAACTCAGTAATTAAGCTAGCAATGGGGGCAGCTACGGTAGCGCCAAATCCGCCGTTTTCTACCAAACAAAACACTACTATTTTAGGATCTTCTTTGGGGGCAATGCTCACAAAAACAGAATGGTCTTTTCCGTGAGGATTTTGCGCCGTCCCTGTTTTTCCTAATACTTTTATGCCCGGAATTTGTGCAATTCTTCCGGTACCAATCAACACTGCTTGTTCCATGCCTTCAAGAATGGCGTCGAAATGCTTTTTATCAAAATGGCAATCAACTTTTTCGGGGTATCGGTCGTTAGGCGTATCTTTGGTGTCTATCGCTTTGATAACATGCGGTTTATAATAGAACCCTTTGTTCGCAATAATTGCTACAAAGTTTGCCATTTGAATGGGCGTAACCGCAGCCTCTCCCTGTCCTATACTCATAGAAATGATGGAGTTGGCATGCCATGATTTTCGGTGGAGTTTGTCGAAATACTCCACGCTGGGAATAATACCCCTTGTTTCATAAGGCAAATCGGAGTCGAATTTCACTCCAAAGCCCAACGCATTGATGTGGTCTTTCCATGCCTGATAGGCTTCCTGTATATTTTTGTATCTCTTTCTGTTAGAGAGCGTATTATAAAAAGACCTACAAAAATAAGTATTGCAGGAAGTAGTTATGGCATATATCAAATCGGGGTTGCCGGCGTGTGGGTGGCATTTAACGGTATGTGACCCCATATTATACCCACCGCCGCAAGAGTAAATAGTTCTCGGCGTAATAACTTCTTCCTCCAAAGCAATTAACGCGCTTGCCAATTTGAAGGTAGAGCCCGGCGGATACATTGCCTGAAGTGCACGGTTAAATAGCGGCCGGCGGTTAAGATCTTGTGTTAAAGCGTTATAATTTTTGCTCCGTGCGCTTCCTACCAACAAATTCGGGTCGTAGGTGGGCATGGAAACAATACACAAAATCTCTCCAGTGGCAGGCTCAATAGCCACAATACTGCCCCGTTTATTATGCATGAGTTTTTCTCCATATTCTTGCAGTGCACCGTCTAAAGTGCTCCACAAAGATTGCCCTTGTACCGAAAGTTCGTCTTCTTCCCCATTTTTGTAACTTCCTATTACTCTGCTATGTACATCTACAAACACTATACGTTTGCCCTTAGTACCGCGCAATTCCTGCTCGTATGCTTTCTCTATGCCGCTAATTCCAATGTAATCACCCAGTTGATAATAATTGTTTTCTTCCAAAATTTTTTCATCTACCTCGCCCACATAGCCCAAAATGTGCGCTGCGATGGGTTTGGGGTAATGTCGCAACGTTCTGTTTTGCACGAAAAAACCGGGAAATTTATATAGTTTTTCTTGCAAATATCCGTAATCTGATTTCGACATTTGTTGCGCCACCAATGAAGGACTTTGCTTAGAATATTTTCGGGCTTTTTCAATGCGTTTCATCAATTCTTGTTGGCTGATATTCAAAATACGACACAAGTCTGCGGTATCAAACGCGCGCATTTCGCCCGGCACCACCATTAAGTCGTAAGCCGCATCGTTATACACTAATAAAGAGTCGTTTCTGTCGTAAATTAAACCACGGGCAGGGTGTTCGACAATACTACGTAGCGCATTTTTCTCCGCCCGTTCACCATATGAGGGATCCAAAACTTGTAAATGAAACAATCGCACTAAAAATACGAGTGTTACGATCAAAATGATAAAAACAATAATGCGGTAACGTATATCCATTTATTTGCTTCGTTTACTGAGCTTTAACGCCAACTGTCGAAGCGTTTCCTTCTGTTCGTTATTGAGCGAGGTTTCTTCAACATTTTTATAGGCATAGATCAGATATTCATCAATTCTTTTTTCTGTTTCTTCTTTGCAACGTAAAGCATCGAAAATTGTTTTTACGGCATTAAATTTTTCTTTTTTATCGTACTGCTCGGAGGAAAAATAGTGTTGAAGTTGTGTTTTTTGTACATTATTTGCTTTTTGCAACGCTAATAAATACGGATATGTTTTTTTATGGGCTTGGATATCGCCGCCAATCTCTTTTCCAAAGGTTTCGGTGTCGGCATAAACATCTAATAAATCATCTACCAATTGAAATGCCAATCCAAGATTAATTCCGAATTGATACAGTGCATTTTGATCCTTTTGTGAAGCGTTTGCTAAGATGGCGCCTGTTTTTAGACAACCGGCAAGCATCACGGCGGTTTTCAGGCGGATCATATTTATATATTCTTCTATGGTAACCTCCTCTTGCGTTTCAAAATCGAGGTCATATTGTTGTCCTTCACAAACTTCGATGGAGGTTTGAATGAAGAGGTTCGACATGCTGATGAGTGTTTCCGGTGTGCATGGCGTTTTGAGCAGTTGTTGCATTGCCATAGAAGCCAGCACATCACCGGAAAGGATGGCGATGTTGCTGTTCCATTTTTTATATACGGTTTCTTTACCGCGACGGATGGGGGCGTTGTCCATAATATCATCATGAATTAGTGTGAAATTATGCAACATTTCGTAGGCTGTGGCGGGGAAGAAGGCGTTTTCGGTGGTTGCGCCAAATAGTTCTGCGGCTAACAGTACTAATTGCGGGCGGATGCGCTTGCCTCCCTGCGACATGATGTAGTTTACGGGGGCGTAAAGGTTTTGAGGTTCGGTGGTTTGGGCTAAGTGGTTGAAGAAGTGGTCTAAGGAGGTTTCGGGGGTCATATTATTGATTTTTTTGGCACGCGGATGACGCGGATGATACGGATTTACGCAGATTTTAAAATTACATTCTTTCGGGGACTTCGATGCCCAGTAATTTCATTGATTTTTTGATTTTTTCTGCACAGTTTTCTGCAATTTGTAAACGTAAAGCACGTTTTTGTGCATTTTCTTCTTTGAATATTGGGATTTCCTGGTAGAAGCGGTTAAATTCTTTCGCCAATTCGAAGATGTAATTGGCGATGAGAGCAGGGCTTAATGTTTCGGCTGCATTTAGTAAAACAGATTTATATTCGTATAATAGTTTAATTAGTTCTTTTTCGGGGTTTTCAAGTATAAAATCTGTAGAAAAATCAGCGTTTTTGTACACTATTGCATTTTCTTCCGCCTTTCTAAGCAAAGATTTAATCCGGGCATGGGTGTATTGAATAAAAGGGGCAGTGTTTCCGTTAAAATCAATAGATTCTTCCGGATTAAAGAGCATGTTTTTTTTAGGATCTACTTTGAGGATAAAATACTTTAATGCACCCAACCCCAACATTTCATACAGTGTGGAGGCTTCTTTTTCGTTGAAATTGAATTTGCCCAATGCTTCTGAAGTGGCTTTGGCTTCTTGAAACATCTCTTCCATCAAATCATCGGCATCTACCACCGTACCTTCTCTAGATTTCATTTTTCCGAAAGGTAGTTCTACCATTCCGTAAGACAAATGTTCAATAGCTTTTCCGAAACTTTTATGTAGTTTTTTGTCTAAAATGAGCTTTAATACGTCGAAATGGTAATTTTGTTCGTTCCCTACTACATAAATCATTTTTTTAGGATGATATTCATCGTAACGCAACTGGGCGGTTCCTAAATCCTGAGTCATATATACAGAAGTGCCGTCGGAGCGGAGCAACAACTTTTCATCTAATCCGTTGTCAGATAAGTCCACCCACACAGAGCCATCTGGTTTTTGATAAAAAGCGCCTGATTTCAAACCTTCTTCTACGATTTGTTTTCCTAATAAGTAAGTGTTTGATTCGTAGTATATTTTATCGAAATGTATGCCGAGGCGTTTATAGGTTTCTTCAAATCCATCATAAACCCAGCCGTTCATTTGCGCCCAGATATTTTTGACAGATGCGTCATTTTCTTCCCATTTTCGCAACATTTCTTGCGCTTCGTGTAAGCAATGCGACTTTTTTTGTGCTTCTTCTTCCGAAAAACCTTGAGCAATTAATGCTGCTATTTCTTTTTTCAGCTCTTTGTCAAATATGACGTAGTACTTTCCTACTAAATGATCTCCTTTTACGCCGGTGCTTTCGGGTGTTTCGTTCTTTCCGAATTTTTGCCATGCCAGCATGGATTTGCAAATGTGGATGCCGCGGTCATTCACTAAATTTACGCGAATAACCAGGTTTCCGCACGCTTCGAGGATATTGGCTACGGCGTTGCCTAAGAGGTTGTTGCGGATGTGGCCCAAATGGAGGGGTTTGTTGGTGTTTGGGGAGGAGTATTCGATCATGTATAAACGTCCATTTCTTCCTTCTTCACCCCATACCTCATACTTCATACCGCATACCCCATACCAAATCGCATCCTGCAACGAAATATTCAAAAACCCTTTAATTACATTGAATTTTTTTACAAAATCCGGACATTTTTCTGTCAATTTCTCGCCAATTTCTGTGGCTAATTGATCCGGAGATTTTCGCACCTCTTTTACGTATGGAAATGCCACAAACGTATAATCCCCTTCAAACTCTTTTTTCGTTTTTTGAATGAGGTTAGAATCAATTTCTACTCCATAATCATAGAGTTCCAGTAAAATATTTTGAATATAAATGGCTAAGGCTTGCTGCAAAGTCATATCAGATCTATTTTTGTTGTAATGATTCAAAAGCCTCAATAAGTTCATCAATAGAAAGTTGTCGCGCTATAATGGTATGTTGTTTATCAATAACATAGATGGCAGGCGTCTCATCAAAGTTAAAAAACTCTACGGCATCATAATTAGGCTCGGCGATGGCATAGCTGGTATTGTGCCAATCTAAATGACGGTCGGTAATAAACGTAATCCACCTGTCGTAATCTTCTGTAACTGAGCAGGCAATCACATCAAAGTCGTAGAGATCGTGATATTGGCAATAGAAATCGTAAAATTTCGGAGTGTCCTCCAAACAATGATCGCAATCGGGATCCCAAAACCAAAGAACAGTGTAAGTTGCTATCATATCGGCAGTAGAAACTTTGTGATGATCATTAGCGTACGATTCAAAAACAGGAACGGCTTGCCCCACAAAAGTTCTTCTTTTTCTATCTGCAATTCTTTTAAAAACATCTATTTCAGCATCCGATATAAATTCGGATTGTGTCAATTGGGCTACATAATTATCTACAAGATAAACAAATACTGTGTCAAACTTAGGATCCAAATTCATATATAGATGGATTAACTTTTTGAGATAAAAATCTCGTACATCCAATTGCGCCGGCGTAGGATTTTCATCTAATATACGATGAAACAAGTCATTAATGCTTGAAATTACATTTTCTGCAGTTTGAGGGAAAAGTGATTCTACAAAAAACTCTTTCAAGTTAATGTTTAAAGGCGTGCGCATCAATCGAATGTCTTTAAAATCAATGTTATCAAAATAATGATTAATTATGAATTGGTAGTACTTTTGAGCGGCTGCCTCCCGTCCTGCGCTACCCCAAGAAAAACTTGGAATGTTCACCGGAATATATTGCGCAAGTACAAATTTCCCCAGCAATGATTCGGGGGCTGTTTCGAAATAGAAACGCAAATCGTTTCCTGCCAGCCGGTCGTTTTTAAATTGCTGAAAAACAACATTTTCCTCAGAGTTTATAAACACAAGTCTGTTTTCGGCAACTTCTATAGAAAATTTTCGGGTTTGGTCAATTAAAAATTCAGCAAAAATAGTTCCGGTTTTTGATTGAATGGTATAAAAACCGGAAGGCAACTCTTGTTTGCTGTTTTTAAAAACAAACTGATTTTTCACATTTTTTGTACTATCCACAATCCACGGTATATTACCGTAAATTCCCACCAAATAAAGATATGTATCATTCACATTTTGAGATTTAAAACGAATCTCATATCCTTTGGATGAAACTTGAGGGAAAGAAGCAAGCGGTAATAAAACAATGCTTAGTAAAAAAAGAAAGCGAGGGAAACATCGTATATTCTTCATTTTGTATTATTTTGCGGCAAATTAACAGTTTTTTTCGATGGTAGAACGTTATTTTTCCTATAAAAATTATCTGATACGTCAATTTGGAACGAGGATGCAGAAACTTACGATAGATGCGGGGTTTACTTGTCCTAATCGAGACGGGACAGTCGGGTGGAATGGATGTACTTATTGTGATAATGAGGCTTTTAACCCGTCTTATTGTACGCCTCAAAAATCGGTGCTGCAACAATTGGAAGAAGGGATAGAATTTCATAAAAACAGATACCGCAGAGCGGAAGGGTATTTGGCTTATTTTCAAGCATATTCCAATACATATTTGGGAAGGATGGATGGGTTGCGCGGTAGAGACGCAATGCATTGCGTCTCTACATTGGAACAATTGAAAGAGATTTATCAACCCGCCATAGAACACCCTTTGGTAAAAGGCATTGTTATCGGCACACGCCCCGATTGTTTAGAAGAATATAAATTAGATTTTTTTGCAGAATTGTCACAAAAAATGTTTGTTTCTATTGAAATTGGCATAGAATCAATTCATGATGAAACATTGCGCAGAATTAACAGAGGGCATGATTTTCAATGTGCTATAGATGCGTTGCAAAAAATAAGAGCTAAAAATATTCATGCCGGAGCCCATTTTATTTTCGGATTGCCGGAAGAAACGCCGGAACTATGGAAAGAAGATGTAAAAATTATCAACACATTACCATTAAACAGCATAAAATTTCACCAATTGCAGATTATTAGAGGTACTCAGATGGAAAAGGATTATTTGGCGGATTCAAAGCCTTTTTATCCTTTTACGATGGACACCTACATTGATTTTATTGTTGATTTTGTGGAAAGGTTGAATCCTGATTTTGCGATTGAGCGTTTTGCCGGCGAAGTTCCGCCTCGATTTTTAGCGGTGAATCATTGGGGAACAATTCGGTATGATGTAGTGTTGCAAAAAATTGTGAAGGAGTTTGAGAGGCGTGGAACGTGGCAGGGGAAGGGCTGCTAATCTCCCATCGGCATCTCGCCGGTATCAATATCCCTTATCTGCTCTCTACGTTGCTTGTAATTATTCAGTCTATACGTTACGGTCAAGTTCGCCTGAAAGGCACTGCGCCAACGGGTGCTGGTAGAGTAATAGCCGTTATCGGGTTTTGTATAATCGTGAGAGGTAATGATAGTTCTGGGGTTATAGATGACATCACGAATATTCAAACTCACCGACATTGCGTTGTTTTTCAGGAGCGATTTTTTGATGCCCAGGTTGAGCGAATATTGCGCATTGCGCCTGCCTTGCCCTACGCCGCCGCCATGCCAGCCCATACTTCCCGTAGTGATAGATTTGGAACGATACCGGAAATTCAATTGAAGATCCCAGCTTTTCGGCAAATTAAAAGTTTGGTTTACCCTGAATCCGAACGCCCAGTCGTTAGATAAGTTCGGGTCAATCAAATCATCACTGTTAATTTTCACATAGTAAAAATCGCCGCTGAAATTAACGCGCCAGAAATTAAAAAATCGTTGACTGTAAACAAGTTCCAATCCCATATTTTGGCTACTGTTCAAGTTTTGCGTAGAGGTTAAAGTGTAAGTGAAAGTATCGGATCCAAAGAAATTGTCTTCAATGGGCATTATAAAAACTTCATCATCAATCAATGTATAATAAATGTAACCATCTTTGATGTAAGCCTGGCGCATTTCGGTGTAGCGCGTAATGAGATCGGTGCGATGGCGGTAAAAGAGAGTGGCGCTTAAGAATGATTTATTGATAGTTGCAGAATAACCCAACTCTAAATTGTTGGCAAACTCAGGGCCCAAATCAGGATTTCCCATACGCAGGTTTTGTTTGTCGGAAATATCCACAAACGGATTCAAATTCCAAAAACTCGGGCGTGTAACCCGCCGCGAAAAACTTAACTGCAAAGAATGCGCATTGGTAATATCATATCGAATATGCACGGTAGGGTAGAGGATGTTTTTGAGTTTCAAATAGTTTCTGCGATATTCTTTAATTTCTCCATCCGCCGGAAACAGCTGCGAATAAGTATTTGCAAACTCTCCGCGCAACCCCAACTGCACTTTCAATACCTTCCAAAACGAATTAGAATAGATAAAGTAGGCAGAATTAATCAACTCCTGAAATTGGAAATTGTTCCGTTGCCGCTCATTTTCTTGATGTTCATGGTATGAATTTCCGTAAAACAAACGATAATCCTGCCAAATAGAGCGGTACGAGATTTTATATCCGGTTTCAATGCGCCCGCCGTTTCCTACGGGGGTTATAAAATCAACCTGCCCGGTAGCCGTCCGGTTGCGCATGTCGGTATTGGTTCTTTGAAAATAATCGGGCAACGAATCCGGCAACATAAAATGCTGTAAATATTGACTTCTTTGATTCCCAAACAGTTCGGTGTAATAAAGGTCGGAGGTCAATTCCATACCTTGTTTATTAAATGTTTTTTTATAGCTGGCATTTCCTGAGAAGTTATTGCCGTAGCGGCCTCCCGCGCCACGTTGGTCATATTTATTAAATGGCAGTATTTCACTCGACATCCAACGTGAATTGATTACTGCTAAATTATTGGTATCCCTGCTGTCGTTTCGGTTGTACCCAAATGAAAAAGACAAGGTGTTTTGCTTGTTAATGAAGTAATCCAATCCGGCGCGCACATTATTTCCAAACCATTGTGAGTGATACTCATTACTTTGGCTCAGGTAGGTTGAGTCGGCAGGCGTTTCCGGATCCCTTTGAAACCACGAAGTACGTTCCAAATCGCCGGCGCCGCGCCATTGCCCGCTTCGGAAGTTATAATTCAGGAACATCGTAACTTTATGGTATGAGTAATTCAAATTCATAGATAAATTTCCGCCATCCATATAAAATTTGTTTTTGAAGACCGACGTGCCCATGCCTCCGGAAAAGAATGCATTAAATCCGGATTGTTTTCTCTTTTTAAGAATGACGTTGATGACGCCGCCCATGCCATCAGGGTCTAACCGCGCCGATGGGTTGGTAATCACTTCTATGCTTTCAATATCCGATGCCGGAATCTGTTCTAACGTCAGGTTGGTAGGTCTTCCGTCCACCAAAATGGTAACATTTCCGGTGCCCCGCAGCGACACATTGCCTTCAATATCCACATCCACCGATGGAATTTCGGCTAACGCTTGCACGGCGGTAGCGCCCTCAGTTACAATGCTGTTCTCTAAATTATATACTTTCTTGTCCAAATTTTGCTGAAGCATCTCTTTTTGTGTGGTAACCTCTAAACCTTTAAGCTGTTGCGGACGTTGTGTAACCGCAAACTGGCGCATCATATAACGCGGATTGGCTGATGTAAGCGTAAACTCCGGCGTGTAATGCTTGCTGTATCCCATGGCATTCACTTGAATAATATAGCTTCCCCATGGAATATCTTTAATGATAATTCTACCGGCTTCATCAGTAATTCCGCCGGTTACAGTGGTAGAATCTTTGGGATTGAGTACAAAAACGGTAGCGTATGATACCGGCTGTTTGCTCTCATCCACAATCATGCCGACTACGGCGCCTAAGGAGCCGAGATCGGGCATTTGTCCGCCTTGACCGCCTTGCCCGCCGCCCGGGCGCATGCCGCCGGGTTGCTGGGCGTGGATAGGGGAGAACGGAGAAAGGAGAAAGGAGAAAAGGAAAATGTAAAGAAGGTGGGTTTTAGAGGTCATAATTTATAAAAATAAAGAAAACGCTGCTTTTGACTAATTAGTGTGTCGTGAAGTTTAACCGAAATACTTACTCTTAAATATTTCTTTTACCTCTTTCATATCCACCGGCTTTCCGAGTTCTTTTTGCATGGAAGTAACCCCTTTATCTATAAAACCGCAAGGGTTAATGTAGTTAAAATAAGTTAAATCGGTATTTACATTCAATGCAAAACCGTGCATGGTAACAAAACGCGAGGCACGTACTCCGATGGCGCATATTTTCCTTGCGTTTGGGGTGTTGCTATCGAGCCACACGCCGGCAGCGCCTGCCAAACGAGCGCTCGAAATACCGTAATGTTCAAGCGTTTGTATAATTGCCTCTTCTATTTTATAAACATAATTTTTTAACGAACTGCCGTGATTGTCTAAATCCAAAACGGGGTATCCCACCAATTGCCCGGGACCGTGATATGTGATATCTCCTCCTCTGTCAATCTTATAAAAAGTGGCATCAATTTTTCTTAAAAAATCTTCGTTAACAAGCAGATTATTTACCTGTCCGTTTCTCCCTAACGTGTAAACGTGCGGATGTTCGCACAAAAAAACAGTCTCCAAATCGTGCGTATCTTGCGCCTCTTTTTTTGTTTGGATGATTTTTTGGAATAATGCTTCTTGATTATCCCAAGCTGTTTTATAATCAATTATTTGCCAATCAACAAATTTCATATTTCATGAATATGTTTATAATTTAGTGCGCGAAGGTGTATTTTTTTTCAAACCTTTTTCTAATTTCGCGCCATAAATCAATTAAAATTATCACTACTGACCGACAAAAATATTAAAAAATTTGAGTATTAAAAAGGGCGATCAAATAATCGCCCTAAAGTTGTAATTTTGTTGTTCCTAAAGCAACAAATACAATGGGCGAAGAAAGCAA
>WQWP01000022.1 GCA_009787485.1 Lentimicrobiaceae bacterium
ATAAAATCTATTTCTGCTGTTAGCAATTGCCGTATTCTTGGCGGCGCTACTTCATAGCATTTTTGTAATTTACTTGTATTCAGATTTTTTTGATAGTAGTTCATGCTTGCTTAACAAGCTAATTAATCAATATTCCGGTTTGTTCTATTTCGTTAAGCATACCTGCGTAATCGCTGTCTCGGGCAATTACATGAGGCTCTATGCGAAAATCTATCTGACGGCGTAATTTCCAAATAGGCGGAATTACCTTGAGAAAATCCCCCTTAAAACGTTTTACCACTAATGCAACATCAATATCGCTATCCTCGTGAGGACTCCCTTTAGCGTATGAACCAAAAAGATAGACATTTTCTATCTTCATTGGAAAATTACTGTCAATAACCAATTGCTTGTATTTTCTTACTTTACCGATAACAACATCTCTTTCGTCCATAGCTGTAATTTTGTGGTTTCTTTCAATAATTGGTCGCATTTTAAAGGAGTCAATATTTTTGAAATATCCTTTTTGTATTCGGGATAACGAGCCTCAATGTTGAGCGGATTTAAAACTCCGATGAAATCTTGCTGTTCTTCGGACAGGGTTTCGTAAAAACCGCCTTTCACTGCTAAATATTCTATATCGTGTGTGTAGGGTGGCGTATCTTCTTTACATTTTGTATAAACAGCCTTGAAAATTTTCTCAATTACCTGATGGCACATAAATCCAACATACAAATAACGCCCTGTACTTAGCATGACTGCTGCTGTTTCTAAGTCGTAGTCAGATAGTTTTGTCCAGTGGGTTACTTTTTCTTTGGTTGTCATTTCGTATTTAATTTGGCTGCAAAAATATAATAAATTTCTATCTCAATTTTTTAAATTAATATGCTATTTTCGCGCCTAAATTTTTAAAAAATGAGCGAAGACCTTTTTCAAGGCTACAAAGGAGAAGCCTTAGCATTACTACAAAAATACAATGTACGCGTTTGGGGCACGGCCGAAGTGAAAACTACACGCGGCGATTTTTCCGGAACGATTTTACCCAGAGCAGTATTCGACGATGATAAGCATATCGTGATGAAGGTGGTTACAGGTTATAATATTGGTGTTGATACCGATACGATTACCGATATGAAGGAAACCGGCTATAAAAAAGCCAATTATAAAATTCCGGAAAAAGAGTTCCCTAAAACGCCGGGGCTTCCGCAAGTAAAACTTTTAGGAACAGGTGGAACAATCGCATCTCGCTTAGACTATAGAACAGGCGCCGTTATTCCGGCATTTTCTCCGGGAGAGTTGTATGGCGCGGTTCCCGAATTAGCCGGTATCTGTAATTTGGAAACCGAGAAAATTTTTGCCGTTTTTTCCGAAAACATGGGTCCCAAACAATATGTAGCGCTCGCTCAAAAAATTGGCGAGGAGATCGAAAAAGGCGTAGATGGCATCGTGATCGGACATGGAACGGATACGCTTCACCACACCGGCGCCGTTTTGACCTATATGTGCCAAAATCTTCCGGTTCCGGTGGTTTTGGTAGGATCGCAACGCTCTTCCGACCGACCCAGTTCCGATGCTGCGCTGAATTTGATGCACGCTATGACTGCCGCAGGACACGGAAATATTGCGGAAGTATTGGTATGTATGTTTGGTCCGACCTCCGACGAATACGGATTTTTGCACAAAGGCACCCGCGTGCGCAAAATGCACTCCTCATACCGCTCTACTTTTAGAACGATTGGCGATACGCCGGTAGCTAAAATCACCAGAAAAGGCGTGGAACCGATTCATCCCACTTTCAACCAAAGGAGAAAAGATAAAAACGTGAAAATCGTGCCCACTTTCGACGACAGAGTAGCCATGTTGTATTATTACCCGGGCATGAAACCCGATATGTTAGACGCCATTACCGACAATGGCTACAAAGGTGTGGTTTGGGTTGGCACAGGCTTAGGGCATGTTAACAAAGAGATGTACCCAGCGATTGAGCGCGCCCACGCAGCCGGCGTGCACCAATATATGACCGTGCAAACCATTTGGGGCTATGTGCACATGTTTGTGTATGATACCGGTCGCGATATGATGAAAAAAGGAATTGTGCCCTGCGGCAACATGCTCCCCGAAGTGGCTTTCATTAAGTTGGGATGGGCGCTGGGGCAAACGCATGACTTTGAAGAGGTAAAAAATCTGATGCTTACTCCGATTAATGATGATATTACGGAGCGGGAACCTTATAATGGCTATTTGGTGTATCAAGGTGGCGTGCCGGAAGTAGAGGAGTTTGTTCGTAAAGTACGGAAATAATCCGCGTCATCTGCGTGCTAAAACTCAAACTGATGCCGCTGAACAGAGCAGCATTCCGGTTGCAGCAACGTAATCATCTCCAAGAAAATATCATCTTTATTTTGAAGTGTTTCTACCCCAAACGCTTTCATCAATTGCGCATAAAACCGATAATCGTTCCAATTGAAGGGGCAGGGACGTACCATCTCAAAAGGCTGCGCCACTTTGAATGATGAGGTAAAACTGCCGCCCAATTCAATCGCAAAATTCATCGGAAGAATTAAATCGGCCAATGCGGTGGTTTCGTTTTCAAAAACGGATTGCATACAAACAAAATCGGCGGCTTCAATAAATTCTTTTGTAAAAGGATGGCTCTCCACAATATTATCACCAAAGATGAACACGTTTTTCGCTTCTTTCTTTCCTAGTAACGTTCCCGGGCAAACATGGTCGGCAGGCAAAGTCTCCACATTCCACGTTTTCATAAGAAGTTCAATATAATCGCTTTCCAATTTTTGAAATCCGGGACCATATTCCTGGTGCATTCCCATGTCGTACAAACCTTGGGTATTGCAATCAGGTTTTAATAACATCAAGCCACAAAATGTTTTACCTTGTTTTTCGGTTAATAACATGAGGTTTTTGAGCTCGCAGAAAGTATTGAGATCGCCGCTTTTTTCCGAGAAAATAAACGCAGATTCAGGCGTCTCTAAAATCTCTTTCACAAACTGCGCAATTATCTCATTTGAAACATTTGCATGTTGTAATAATTCATCGTAATTTAATGACAAAATATGGGTTTTATATTCATAAAAGCACTGCGCTAATCCGTTTACAAAAACTCCGGCCTCTAAATTGTTTTTTAAAATGTAATAATTCACTGCCGTAACAAAAGCGCGTTCATCATTAATGTACAACACGTTATCAACACGGTGCATTAAAGTAGATTGCGTATGCGTGGCAATCAACGTAACCGGCGTATGGTTTTCTTCTCGCGAATTTTGTACCAAATGGCTAATAACCGGATGCTCTTTTGCCAAATCCGAACCAACAATATAAATACGTTTAGCGCCATGCAACTCCCCGACAGGCAAATTGTCGTTTTTATTTACGTTGAATGGCAACCGGTTTTCCATTTGTCGTTGCATGAAATATGATGAGGTAATAGAGTTGGTATCCAAACAAGTACGCACAAATTTTTGTATGAGATACATCGCCTCGTTTGTAAGCTGCGGAGAAACGAGAACCGCAGTTTGAGGTTTGAGGTATGAGGTTTGAGGTATGAGACGCTCATTGCCCTCATTGCCGTCAGTTTTAACTGACGGAATTTGAAGTTTGAGTTTTGAGGTTTTTGAATGCATGATTTTAATAGCCTCTTCTTTGGTAATTGGTTTTAAAGTACCATTTTCTCTTAATAATGGCTGTGTAATTCTATCTTTTCTATTAAAAATGTCGTATTCAAATTTAATATGCCTATTGATTAATCCATATTGATTTACAAAGCCGTAGCGTGCGTTAGCGCCATATATATTTCCTTTATATTCCAATAAATCAACTTCAAAACCTTCTGAGCCAAAGGGATCTATGGCGGGTAGTTTCTGATAAGGCAGCGGCAGAATTTTATGTGTAAAATTTTCGCGAAGAGCGCCGGTAGGGCAAGTGTCCACGCACAATCCGCAAGCATCGCAACGGCTCTCTGTTAAATTGCCTTCCAGATTGGGCGTAACGTAAGTTTGCGAGCCTCTTTTGAAGAATGCCCATGCCTTGTTGCCGGAATACTCCTGACAAACGCGCACACATCTGCCACACAAAACACATTTGTTGTTATCTAATTCAATTTTAGGATGATGGAAATTTACTTCAAATTTTTGGAACTTTCCTTTGTATTTGTTTTGATCTACGTTGTAATCGGTGCAATATTTTTGCAGTAAACAATCGTAAAATGCAGAGCATCCGCACTCTAAACAACGGTTGGCTTCCTGTTTTGCTAACGTTTCATCTTGATAACCTAATTCTACTTCTTTAAAGTTATGGCGTTCGTTTTCCGGTAGCACAGGCATTTCGTAACGCGCATGAGGCACAAAGCGATCTTCGTAATTCGCAGCTACTTGTTTTTCGAAATTATCTTTGGTGGAGATAAAAGATGAAGTAGGGGATTCCGCGTCAAGTGCGGAATGGAGGAGGAACAATCCGATATATTTGGCGGCTGCTTTTCCGCCGGCAATGGCTTCAATGATATTGGTAGGTCCTGTAACGGCATCGCCGGCAGCAAATATTTTCGGAATATTCATCTGCATGGTGGTTTCGTTGGCATCCAATGTTTTCCACTTATTAAGTTGTAACTCTTGTGGTTGGAAATGCCGGTTGATGTGATCCAATATTTCGTATTGAATTTTCTGACCGGTAGCGGGGAGTACCAAATCGCACGGCAGGTCGAATTCGCTGCCTTCAATGGGTACGATATTTGAGCGGCGCGAACCGGGCACTTTTTCAGCTTTCATTTTAATGCACTTTAATCCGGTCAATTCGTCTTTTTCGTTATAATAAACCTCAGTAGGTGCGGCAAGGAAAATATACTCCACGCCTTCCACCTTCGATTCGTGAATTTCGATAGGATTGGCGGGCATATCG
Organism: Lentimicrobiaceae bacterium; assembly: GCA_009787485.1. Classification (GTDB taxonomy): domain Bacteria; phylum Bacteroidota; class Bacteroidia; order Bacteroidales; family WCHB1-69; genus WRNX01. The sequence continues at coordinate 4,891 of WQWP01000022.1, forward strand.
GCCTCCGTTCTGCGGTACAGCACAATGACATCTTCGCTGCCGCAGCGGCGTGCCGAGCGACAACAGTCCATAGCGGTATTTCCGCCACCTACTACCACAACGCGTTTACCTTGTAGGTTGGTGTCGTTATTGGTTTCGGCGTTGCGTTTCAAAAAGTCAATGCCGGAAACGAGGTTGGGTGCAGGTTTTTCGCCAATACCGAGTAAATCACCGTTTTGCGCACCGATAGCGATAAAAAGAGCATCGTAGTTTTTATCCAAATCTGCAATTTGCACGTTTTCGCAGATGCTTTTATTCGTAAAAATGTTAACCCCTAATTTTGTAATATTCTCAATCTCTTGATCTAAAATAGCATTGGGCAAACGATATTCGGGAATGCCATAGCGTAGCCATCCGCCGGCAGCCTCTGCACGTTCGTAAATATCTGCCTGAAAACCTTCTAATTGCAAATAATACGCCGCAGTTAATCCGGCGGGACCGCCACCGATGATGGCAATTTTTTTTCCGTTTAACGGCTTGGGTTTAGGTATATAAGTGTGCAAGTTCGATTTATTTTCGATTTTATCCGACAATAATTCGGAATCTGCAACATAGCGCTTGAGGTAATCTATTCCAACCGGTATTTTATCTTCGGTAAATTGCCGGCGGCATTTTCCTTCGCACGGGCGCACGCACACCCGCCCGCAAATTGCCGGCAGCGGGTTGGTTTCTTTGATTAAAGCCACGGCTTGTGCATACAATCCTTTTTCGATGAGCGATAAATAGCCTTGCACGTCAACGCCTGCGGGGCAAGTGAGTTTGCAGGGCGCTACACAATCGGCGTAGTGGTTGCTCAGCAGCAGTTCTAATGCGGCTTGCCGTGCTTCGAAAATTTCGGGAGAATAGGTTTCAATTTCCATCCCTTCCTGCACGATAGTAGAGCAGGAAGGTTGATGCGTTTTAAAACCTTTAATGGCCACCACGCACAAAAAACAGGATGAAAACGGTTTTAACTTCGGATCATGGCACAAATGTGGAATTTCTATGCCTATGGATTTGCATACGTTGAGGATAGTTTCGCCGGCATTTGCTGTAACTTCTTTGCCGTTGATGCAAAGGGTAAGTTTTTTATTCATTGAGGGTTATTGTTTTTGATAGGTGAAGTAAAAAAGGTTTGCAAAGATACCTTATTTAGGTGAATTTTGGATTCATAACTTGATTTTTTGTGTATTTGCAACAGGAAATGGACCGTTTGATTATTTTTTATTTTTGCCTTGCATTTAAAGTTGCGAAAAAAGAGGTAAAATGCACACCAACATCACCCTTTCTAATATTGATTACGTTTTACCCAACGAAAAGATTGCTTTCTTTCCGCTTGAGAATAGAGACCAATCCAAGTTATTGGTATATAAAGATAAAACTATCATAGATGCGAATTTCGCAGATTTGCCTGATCTCTTGGATGAAAATTGTGCGTTAATTTTTAATGATTCTAAAGTGATTCATGCACGGTTGTTGCTTCAAAATCAATATGATGCAAAAATAGAAGTGTTTCTGTTAGAGCCTGTTTATCCAACACGAGATATTGCATTGGCATTTTCACAAACCGGCGTGGTGGCGTGGAAATGTTTTATTGGTAATGCTAAAAGGTTTAGGGATGCCATTGATTTTGATGTGATGATGCAGAAAGCAGAATGTAGCGGCGAACCTGCGTGTTCGCCTAATAATAAAACGATTAAAATTACCGCTGAAAAAGGGGATAGGGTAGGGGATGCCTTTTTGGTAACTTTTATGTGGGAGGATGAAACGGTTACGTTTGCCGAGTGGTTGGAGGCTTATGGAAAAATGCCGCTTCCGCCTTATATTAAGAGAGAGGCGAATGTGGCGGATGAAGAACGCTACCAAACGATTTACGCCCAACAGCAAGGCTCTGTGGCAGCTCCCACCGCCGGACTGCATTTTTCAGAATCAGTGTTAAAATCTCTTAAAAACAAGAATATAGCACTGAAAAATATTACGCTTCATGTAGGGGCAGGAACTTTTAAACCTATTATCACAGATTCCATATTAGATCATGAAATGCACCAGGAACAAATGGTAGTTTCGAGAGATGTGGTGGAGTTTCTTTCAAAAAATCAGCATAAAAAAATTATTGCGGTAGGCACTACGGTGGCGCGAACGTTGGAGTCTATTTTTATTATAGGCGCTAAATTATATTTGAATATGGACGCCCCTTTTCAGGTTAAGCAATTTGAGATTTATGAGCATTTGCCGCTGCAAGAAATATCTGTTGAAAATGCTTTAACTGCTTTAACTCAATATTTTGAAGAAAGTAACCTGTTTGAAATTACTGCGGCAACCAGCTTGATGATTTTGCCGCATTACCGGCATAGAATTGCTAAAGGATTGATTACCAATTTTCATCAGCCGAAAAGTACGTTGTTGTTGCTTATTTCTTCTTACTTAGGCGAGGAATGGAGGCAGGTTTATGAACATGCATTATCGCATGATTACCGGTTTTTAAGTTACGGAGATTCTAATTTGTATTTATAATGCTCATACAAAATCTCAAACGTCTGCGTCAAAACATTAGCAATCTCATTCGCTCCCTTAGTAGTAAAGTGCACATAATCATTGCCTGCCCAGCCTTTTCTTACCCACGCACGCATGGAGTTGGCGCCACCCATTACCTGATACATGTTCCAAAAAGCAGCGCCCGATTTCGGAATTTCCGCGCTAAGCCGTTCCACTAATAAAGGTAAGTATCTGTACGTCTTTAATTCACCATCTACAATGGAAAGCATATCAGAGGGGCCTATAAACAAGATGGGAATGTTGGGCGCCACTCGTTGTAAATATTCTATTTGAGAGATGATGTTAGCAACATATAGTTCAACGCTTTTTTCTCCGAATAAGCCGGGCACCGCATTCCCGCCAAATTGCAAAATAAACATCCCAACATTTAATAACCGGTAGGTTTCCCGCATCAAAGAATCATTTTTGGAGGTAAAATGCAGACCGCCGGCGCCGCGCATGGCAATGTTATCCACCGCAACCCCGAAGCCATCGTCAATTAAAACCCCATAGATGTTGGCATTGCCATTCATAGAAATAGAAAACGATTGAGTAGAAAAATTTAACGGGAACTCAAGCAACTGAATGCCTAAAGAATCGGCTTGCAACGCATAGCTCATTTGGTTGGTCTTATCGGAAAAATCCACGCAGAAACTTCCTTTTAAGTTGTTAATTAACAATGCAATATTTGAATAATTATCTCTTCTGTCAACGACTCCTTTCCTGTTTACCGTGCTTGCTGTGAATGTATTCATTCCGTTAATTCTAAACATTTTACCTAAGGGGCCGTAATCTCCCTCCTTGTTTCTGCGCACATCTCCCCAAAGAGAAAAAAGTGAGTATTCGCCTGAATAACTTTGGTTTAGCGCACCTGTAAGAATGGTTTGATGAAAAGGCACCATGCCGGGTCCGCCGCCGCCAAATTTTTGCTGAAAGAATACCCGCAAATTAGAACTAAATCTATCTAACTCAATTTGCGAATCGCCGTAATATAAAACTCTTACAATCTTGTGATTGGGTCTTGCCGCTTCTGCTTTGGCAAAAAAAGTATTGAAATACGACAGATTATCATCCGGAAGCTCAAACACAGGCACCATTTTTTCAAATGCAGCTTCTATGTATTTTATCGTATCCTTGTATGTTTTTATAGTTTTTAGATCAACGGTATCTTCTTTATTTTCAAGTGTATTCACTTCCCATTGTTTCATAATTTCTTCCGGGTCTTCATCGTAAGCAAGTGAGAAGGTCATCATTTCCGACAAGGCAGGAAATCGCAAGATTTTGCCAAAAAACGCAATGCCGGCTGAGGGAAATAAGGCAGCAATGATTGCTAACCAAGCGATGATGATGACGATAAAGAGCAGTATTTTTTGAGGTTTCATTTTGTAATCTCAGTTTTAAACGCCGCTCCGTTTTTATACAAGCCGGAGGTGATGAGTCTCCTATCTGTGGCATCTGTCTTCCAAATTACAAACACCTCATTTTCACTTAAATGTGTAATAAACCCCCCTTCGCATTGCCAGGTAGTCACATTAACTTCATCTATATTTGGAATAAAATATCGTTGGTAAAAAACGGAATCTTGTTCAATTTTTACAGGATTTGGGATTAAATCTTCATAAAAAAAAAGCGCCATTCCGCTGATAATTTCCGGAAAAAGTGCATTGATTTTTCCATTGGTGTTCCATATCGCATGCACCGCCACATCAACAGGTACTAATTTTTCGCGGTACCCCAGCTTCCTCAATTCGGCATGTACCGGCTTAGAACCGTGCATTTTAGAAAAAAAAGCAGGGGCAAGTTTTTTAACTATCTTTTGCATAGGATAATCGTAATCGTAGGGCAGAATTGGGTCTTTCATGCCATGATAAGAAAACACAGGAATATTGTTATTTTTCAACATATTAATATCGTTCACTGCGCCCCAAAGAGGGGCAATCGCTTTTATTTGAAAGGAAACATCTCGGTGCTGCCCAACCGATTCAATGTCTCCCAAATCATTGTATGAAAGTGATTTGAATGAGCTTGCAGGGCGGTCTTTATTTTGCATAAAAGCAAGATTTAACGCAGTGATTCCTCCCGCGCTCGATCCTCCTACAAAAATAAAGTTTGGATCAATGCTGTATTTGCCGGCATTGGCAACCAAAAAGCGTAGCGCAGCGTGGGCATCTTGCAGCGATACATATCCGGCGCGCTCAATTGCTCCTTTCGCAAGTTTAAATCCCAATCTGTAATTGATAGATGCTGTGATATAGCCTAAGGATGCAAAGTAATGGCCCATCTCAACGTACTCTTTTTCAGCCTTATCGCCCACATAAAACGCACCTCCGTGAATAAGCATTAACAAAGGTCGCTCTGTTTTTTCCGCATGTTTCGGCATATAAATATCCATTTTTAACTCCAGCCTTTTATTGATAGTGGACATAATATCTTTTATTAAAACTCTTCCTATGTGATCTTCGGGGATGTCTTTAGAATCCCAATAGCCAATTACTTGCGCAAAAGGAATATCTTTATGTACTTGCGTGGCAAAAACCGGATCTAAATAACGCCGGGGAAATTCGGTAATGACCGGTGGGGCATAATCAATAAAAGCATGAGGAGTTTTAACGTTTTTGCCGTTTAGGAAAACTTTGGGCTTTCTTTTTTGGTAATTTATTTGATAGGGCTGGGGTTTTGTAAATTCGTTATCATTAATTAAATATGCGGTGGCAAAACCCATTTTATTTTTAATAATCGTATCTACCACAACAATATACGGTTGGTGATTGATTTTGGCAGTATAATAAGCCTTTTGTTCTATAGAGTGTAAATTATGATGCGTTTTGCAACCCGGCAACAGTAAAATAATACTTAGAAACCAAAATAAACGGAGGTTTTTTATCATAATATAATTCAAAAATTAATAGATATCAATCATTTTACAAATATCTGAAAAAACATCTTCAACAGATTGCATGCCATTTACTTCTATGAGTTTGTTTTGTGTGCGATAATGGGCAACTAACGGTTTGGTTTGCGTTTCGTAATTTTCAATACGTTTCCGGATCACGTCGGGCGTATCGTCGGTGCGTTTTAGTAGTTCGGCTCTTTTTATTAACCGCTTAATCACCTCATTTTCATCTACTGTAATATAAACGGCAAGCGTTACGGGGATGATATGCGGGTACTCCATTCCTTCCATCATCCGGGCTTGTTCCAACGTTCGGGGTACGCCGTCTAGGAGGAAGCCGCGTGCATTTTCGGAGGAAGCACAAAATTGATGCAGCAGGTCTAACGTCATCTCATCGGGGCAAAGGTGCCCTTGATCAATGAGTTGCTTTGCCTGCATTCCGATGGGAGAGCCGGATGCCATCTCTTTGCGATATAAATCTCCGGTAGAAACATGCTCTAAATGGTATTGCTGTCTCAATAAATCGGCTTGCGTGCCTTTTCCCGAGCCCGGGGCGCCCAGTAAAACAATGTTAAAATAATTTGGAGTCATCTTAAAAATTTGAAATATAGAATAGCTGTTTTTCGCCGCGAAAATATTTATATATCTTTCTCCGTTGTATAACACGAAAAAATAATTTGTTTATTGTTAGAAATCATGATTAAAAAGAAAAAAATCTTCATCGTTCTGCTTTTTATTTCAGGTGTGCTGTGCGCTCAAAATGTACCTCCAACGGCAGCCCCTATTCTTGAGAAAACAGCGCAAAAATATAACGCACTTTCCTCATTTTCTTTAGATTTTATGGTTAACATAGAAGAAACCGGCAAAAAAGTCGAAAATTTTAAAGGAGTTTTGTTAGTTAAAAAGGACAAATACTTTCTTACCTTTGATGATCAGATTATTGCCAATGATGGAAAAACGATGTGGGTTTATCAGGAAAGCGCCAACGAAGTCGCTCTTTTTGAAGCGGAAGACGATGATTTTTCGATGTTTCATCCTACTAAAATGCTTAACAACTGGGAGAAAGAGTACACTGCAAAGTTTATTCGGGAAGAGGAATTGCAAAAAAAACAGGTATTTGTAATAGATTTAACGCCTAAGAAAAAAATGCCATTTTATAAAATTCGGCTATTTATTGATAAAACAACCTCTCATATTCAACAAATTATGATGTATGAGCCGGAAGGGGCGACGGTTACTTATACCATTACGAAATTTACGCCGAATGTGGCGGTTTCGGAGGGGAAATTTAGTTTTAATAAGGAGGATTTCCCGGGGGTGGAGGTGGTGGATATGCGGTAGTTTTCATTTTGTATTTTATTTCAAAAATTGCATAAATTCGCTGAATCGCAAAATCTTTTCGCTGCTTATTTTATTAAAAAGCAGATGCTCAAAATCATGTTTTTTAATATTCAAATCTGTAACTTTCAATAATTCGGCTACTTTTTCTTGTAATCAGAGTATTTAATAAAACGAACGATAAAAATTTACGAAAATCAAGACACCGAAAATACACAGATTATACAGATATTGATAATTTTTTTTTTTTCGTTCGCATATAACTCAAAATTTCCCCTTATTTTGCCCCAACTAAATAAATATGAAAAACTCCCTCCTTCTTTTTGGATTCACCTTAATCCTGCTCCTCTTTTTCTCTTCCTGTAACTATACCAAACACCTGCCCAAAAACGAATATGTTCTCGTAAAAAATACCGTTAAAGTTGAGGAAATTAAAGGTGCCAAATTCGATGACTTGATTGATTTGGTGCGCCCTATTCCCAATAAAAAGTTTATGGGAATGTTCCCGATAAGAGTGTCGCTGTGGGCAAATCATCAACCCAGGTTTGATTCAATTTCAGGAAAGACGAGAGATTCAAAATTTAACCAATGGTTACGAAGAGTAGGAGAGGAACCGGTGCTGTTAGATACAAGCGATATGCAACGTTCTATCACACAGATAAATTTGGCGATGTTTCAGCGCGGCTACTTTGATGCGGCTACACGGACGGAAGTGCAATTTTTGAGAAGACAAAAAGCAAGAGTAAACTATTTCGTTATGCCCAATCAACCCTACTATATTAGAAGCATTGATTACGAAATTGAGATTCCCGAATACAGACGTATTGTGATTACGGATACGACAAACTCGCTAGTAAAAAAAGGAACGAAATACAATGAATCAGAGCTCGTTGCGGAAAGAAACCGCATTACGAGCAAAATTAAAGACCAGGGCTTTTTTCATGCGGCTCCTACTATGGTTACTTTTTTGGTAGATACTAATGATGCATTTGCGCATTTGAATGCCCAATACCAACCTACTGTGGCGCTTACCATTAGAATATCTTTAGATGGCGTGAATGATGAAGCTGTAATGTTGAAACATGGAAACCGGTACAGATTTAATAATGTGCTCATTTACACCAATTATGATTTGCAGTTTGACGGTAGTTTGCGCTTAGATACCATTCCGTTTTTAGATTTTAGAAATAAAACGGATTCAACACTGTATGAATTTGTTACATTGAAAAAACTGAAGAGAGGAACGAATAGAGAGGTATTGGTAAAAGATTTTAAAAGTCGTACGATTGCCGGCGCAATATGGATGAAAAGAGGAGATTTATTTACACAAACCGCTTACGACAGAACTGCCAGAAAGTTGCGAAGCCTGAATAATAATTTCACAACGATCAATATCACTTATAATGAAGACGAAACGCTTTGGGATAGTATTGGTAAAATGGGTACATTAAATACGACAGTGCGCCTTACGCGAGCTAAACAACATGGTGTGGAAGCTGATTTTGACCTTCGAACCGACAGAACCGGTTTGTCGTTAGCCTACACCAACAGAAATATTTTCAGAGGAGCTGAGTTTTTCAAAATCGGCGCTTTCGGAAATGTTTATTACTACAGATGGCTAAACTCGCTCATCACAAAAAAAGAGATGCCCGTTTTGGCGGTTTACGGAGAAGTGGGAGGCGAAGTTTTGTTTAGATTTCCAAGATTGCTGATGTTGCAGAAACATCAAAATATCAACTTCTGGGGTTATTCTACAGAAATTAAATTTACAGCGAGTTACACACAGTTTCTTTCTCGTATAAATTTGCAAGCTGCCTATATTTACAATTGGAGCCCAATCCGTAATCTTACGCATTCCGTTTCACCGGTTGATGTGGCTACTATTGATAGCCGCGCTAATCGGGATACTGCCGCTATTGACCGCTATCCTATAAGTTACCAACGAAAATTCGGCAAGTTTTTTCTTCCTTCTGCAAGATATGCGCTCACATATTGGCTGCCGGGAAAAAGAGATCACAGTTTTAGAGTCAATTTCTCTTTTGAAAGCGCAGGGGTGCTGCTTTATGGCATCAATTCGATAGTGGATAATAATAATTTGTGGACTGTTTTTAATGGTTTTAAATACGGAATTTATGGAAAGTTTGATTTGAATCTTGCTTATACTAAAATCATTAACAACAATAACGCTTTTGCTACCCGCTTTGTGCTCGGTATGGCGATGCCGTTCAGAAGAGACGCGGTAATTCCCTTTGAGAGAAGCTTTTTTGTGGGAGGGGCTAACAGTATGCGCGGCTGGACATTCAGGCAGTTGGGGCCAGGAGGATATTATTCGGGAAATTTATTTGTAGAGCGTGTGGGCGATATGAGATTGGAATTGAATCTGGAATACAGAGGTACTATTTATAAAGCGTTTAAATTCGGCGTGTTCTCAGATATAGGAAATGTTTGGCTCTTATCGAAATATGAAGATATGCCGAACGCCGAATTTAATTTCAGCACGTTTTATAAACAGATTGCCGTTTGTGTGGGCGCGGGATTGCGCTTAGATTTTAGCTTCTTTATTATCCGGTTAGATTACGGAATTCCCATTTACAACCCGTCTATGCCCGTTGGAAACTACTGGATTAATAAAAGTTGGACAGACCCAGACCTCAATCTCAACTGGAGCGCCGCACAAGGAATACAATTTGGAATCGGATATGCTTTCTAAATCACAGTTTTTAATGTTGCTAAGGGAGCAGATGCTTCATGAGCCGACTGTTGGTCAGAATATTGCCATGATAAAAATGACTGATTTTTTGTATATTAGAGATCCGAAACAACTTTTTATTTTGAAGGGATATGCCGGCACCGGAAAAACAACGTTAATCAGCGCTTTAGTAAGAGTGTTCGGAGGTTTAAAAAAAAGAACCGTTTTGTTGGCGCCTACCGGAAGAGCCGCTAAGGTTTTTGCCTCCTATTCCGGTGAAAAAGCTTACACCATTCATAAACACATTTACAAAATAACTCATAAAGAAGGATTTGTGAAAGTGAAACGAAAAATGAATGAAAGTAAAAATACGTTGTATATTGTAGATGAAGCTTCTATGATTTCTTGTGAAAGTAGCTCCGGAGAACTGTTCGGCACACGAGAACTGCTTACCGATTTGATGGAGTATGTTTTTGAAGGAGAAAATAATAAATTGCTTTTTATTGGAGACGACGCGCAACTTCCGCCCGTGCAAAGCGCAGAATCTCCTGCGTTGGATTTAGATTTTTTATCAACTAATTTTGATGTTGCCGTAAGCACTTGCGAAATGACCGATGTGGTGCGCCAAGCCAACGATTCCGGAATTTTGTATAATGCCACGCTACTAAGGAAAATGCTGAGTAAGAACAAATTTAAGTTGCCTCTATTTTCACTATCTTCTTTTAATGATATTCAGCGAATAGGAAGTCAGGAGTTAGAAGATGAACTGAACCGGTTGTATGCACATTATGATACGGAAGATATTGTAATTGTAACACGCTCTAATAAACGCGCTTACATTTTTAATAACGAAATAAGAAACCGGATTTTTTACCGCGAAAACAAATTAGCAACCGGAGATTTTTTAATGGCAGTAAAAAACAACTACTATTGGATGGATGAGCTTTCGGAAGTAGGATTTATTGCCAATGGAGATTTGATAGAAGTCATGTCTATTACCAAAAGGCAGGAACTGTATGGCTTTCATTTCATGGATATTCAGGCGCGGTTGTGCGATTATCCAAACTATCCTAACGTAGATTTTAAGATTATTTTAGAAAGTTTAGACTCGGAAGGCGCTTCCATGACGAGTGAGCAAATGAAACAACTCTATCATGAGGTAGCAAAAGATTATGAAGATATTGCCAACAAACGCGCCCGTTTTTTGAAAATAAAAGAGAATCCTTTTTTAAATGCAGTTCAGGTAAAATACTCGTATTCATTAACCTGCCATAAGACCCAGGGCGGACAATGGAAAGTAGTTTTGATAGACATCGGCTATTTTGATGAAAACAAGATGGATAAGGAGTTTGTGAGATGGTTGTACACGGCGGTTACGCGCGCTACGGAGCAGGTTTATTTGGTGAATTTTGATGATCGGTTTTTTTTAAAATCGTAGAGACGTTGCACCCAACGTCTCTACGATTTATTTTTGGTATAGTTTTTGCAAAAGCACGTATGAACCTTAAAACACATACACTATGCAAAAAACAAAAACAACCACAGCCGTACTTATTTTTGTAAGTATTTTATTTGGAACCCTCTTAGCTTCTTCGGCTACTGTTAAATCATTTTCAGAAATTTATCCTGTTAGTCACACTTTTGTAGCGCTTGCAGAAAGCCCTGTACAAGCCAACCCCATTGATTTTACTTATGCTGCAGAAAAATCTGTAAACTCTGTAGTGCACGTGAAAACCAAGTCAAAAGTAATGCCTTCTCAGTCTCGTGGAGGCTACTCCGATCCTTTTTTTGATTTCTTTTTCGGAAGGCCACAACTGCCGCTGCAAGAAGAGGAAGAGCTGCAAGAGCGCCCCAGTGGCTCCGGTAGCGGCGTCATTTTATCGGCAGACGGATACATCGTTACCAACAACCATGTAGTTGAAAATGCTTCTTCCATTGAAGTAACGCTCAACGACAAACGTGCTTTCAAAGCAGAAGTAGTAGGCACTGACCCTTCTACCGACATTGCCTTGCTGAAAATTGATGCGACCGATTTAACGCCCATGTCTTTCGGAAACTCCGATAATTTGAGAGTTGGAGAGTGGGTGCTGGCAGTAGGAAATCCGTTTAATCTGACTTCTACGGTCACTGCCGGAATCGTAAGCGCTAAGGCAAGAAACATCAATATTTTAAGCGCCAACTTAAAGATCGAATCGTTTATTCAAACCGATGCTGCCGTAAACCCCGGAAACAGCGGCGGCGCCTTGGTAAACACAAGAGGAGAATTAGTAGGCATAAACACGGCAATCGCCTCACAAACAGGATCATTTTCCGGTTATTCATTTGCCGTTCCCGTTAGTATTGCCAGCAAAGTAGTCGCTGATTTAAAGGAATTTGGCGTGGTGCAACGTGCCATACTCGGCGTGCAATTGATAGATATTAACAATGAGTTTGCCAAAGAAAAGAAACTATCCACCTTGGAAGGTGTGTATATCGCCAAAGTAATGGAAAACAGTGCAGCTAAAATAGCAGGCATTAAAGAGGGAGATATAATCACCGCCATTGAAGGCATCAAAGTAAAATCAACGGCAGAGTTGCAAGAGCAGATAGGTCGCTATCGCCCGGGAGACATTATTCAAGTAACGGTGTTAAGAAATGATAAAGAGCACAAGTTTCAGGTGGAGTTGCGCAACCTCTCCGGCAACACGGGTGTTGTAAAAGCTATTGATTTAGTGCAATTAGGCGCAAAATTCCAACCCATTAACGACAGCGCAAAACGCAAATTCGGTGTTGACGGCGGCTTGGAAGTAACTTCCGTTGAGAAATCCGGACGTTTGGCAAAAGCAGGTGTGCAAAAAGGCTATATTATCTTAAAAGCGAATAAAACCATCATAAATTTGGAAGAAGACCTGGCGAAAGTGTACGAGCAGGTTAAAAGCGATAATGATGATGATAAGGTGTTGTTGTTGACTGGAATATATCCGAGTGGGCAAGTGGTTTATTATGCGGTGGATTTGAATGAGTAAAGAATTGCCGTCAGTTTTAACTGACGGAACAAATAGGGAACAAAAAAAGGCTTTAGCCAAAAATCATTATTAATTTTTGGCTAAAGCCTTTTCATTTTATCCTTTCCTTTCTATCCGTCGGCTGAAGCCGACGGCAATGAGAGCCGACGGCAGCGTTTATTGCAACAAAAGTAAGGTTTGCCTTGTTCCCCTAATTCCTAATTCCTAATTCCTAATTCTTAATTCCTAATTCTCAACCTATTCCATCGCAAAAGCAAAATACCCGTTTTTCGGCATATTTTCCAAAGATTTACACCACCTTATTTGCCCACAGCAAAACTCATTACCTTGCAGGCGTATATTAACAGTTTCAAAATCAGGAAGATGTTCAATTAGTAAGCGCGCTACTTGCTCATGGGGCATGTCGCCTAATAATTCATCTACTATAATATTGTTAAACCAGGTTTTATAAGCAAAAATGGTGTTTCCAAATTCGCATAATTGTACTTCTTTTTCATTAATAAATCGGAAAAAATCTTCATTCCAATTTATAAAACATTTTTTTTCAAGTTTTTGAGTTCTTTTTTGGTGATAGGTTTCGGGAGAGATGAAATTGAGAGGAGATAACGGAATAGATTCATCAGCAAGAAGTTTTTCTTTGTAGTACCAGAAATGATCTCGGTGGAAGAACTCTTCAAATCCTAATTTCCGGTAGTAGTCTGCTAAATATGGCTTGGCGGGGTGCAGGAAAATACCGGCTATGTTTTCGTTGCAGGCATCATTGTAAATGGTGGATAGGAGGGATTGCATGATGCCTTGGTTTTGGTGTTGCGGGTGGGTGGCGCAGGCGTAGAGGTACTTTAACTTCCCTTCCCCACAATGACGAGGGAGGGCCAGAGTAGCAGGCAATGCAAATGCCATTGACACAATTTTACTGTTTCTTTCACAAACATAGCAAGTTGTGATGCCAAAATGTGTAATAAAACGGTTTATATAATCATCCGCGTCGCCGAAAACTTCTTCCCAAAGGGATTTAATTTTAAAAATATCAGCAGAATTAGCTTTTCGATAGTTCATTAAATCTATAAATTTTAAATTTAAAACATTGAATTTCACCCACTTAATCTTCCGCCAGGGGTGGAGGCCTTAAACTCAATCTTCCTCCCAAAACCTAATCGCTGTGAAGTTCTTTGGCACAGTGGCGCTGACTTTAGGAATTTCGTTAAAGGTTACTTTTTTTATCTCTAATTTTAGTTTAATTGGGTAATATTCATGCTCCAAGATTAGTGTATTGAAAAATGAGAGTTCATTTCTTTCATAAGAAAGTAACAATTCTTCCGGCAAGGTAATCGGGAAATTATTGAAAATGGCTTGAAGGGTGTAGAAATCAATATCAACGTCTATTAATTGTTCCAAAAAAGTGTAATCTCCATCGTAATAGTTTTTTTGTAGTTTGTTAATAAACAGAATATTATCTGGTGTTAGCAAAATTCTACCGGCTTCAATTCCTACGTTCAACTGCATATATAAAAAACTGTCAATTATATTCACCAAATTAAATTGACCGCTGAAAATTTGTTCATCAATTTCAATCGTTGCAGCCCCTTTGTAATGAATTGAAGCATAAGAAAATGTAGAATCTATGGTGGAGATAGAATCGGTGGTTTGTGCCATAGAGAAATGGGCGGCAAAAACCAAAATAAAAAAACAGAAGATGAGTTTAAAATATTTCATTATAAAGTTGCAAACACTTTATATAACAATCCGTTAGTGGGGCCTCGCAGTTCGGGATTTTTTCTGATTTCCTCTTCCGCGAGCGCCATTCTTTTAAAAAAACTGCTTGTCATTTGTTGCGTAGCGGGAGTTAAAATATCTATAGAAGAATAGATTCCGGTTTTTTCATGGTAGATTTCCTGCAATTCATTCCATTTTGTAATTATATTCAAATCATTAAATTTTTCTATAAGTATAGAGGATACGAGCGCAGAATTAAACGCCCATTGCCTCGTCTCTTTTACATAATTTGTAATGGCATTATTTCCACCGCGTAAGACTAAATTCGGATTTGGAAAAGTCATCTCTTTGACAACAGGATCCCAAAATCGCTTTATATTGTTTCCGCATAGCTCTGCAGCTCTGTTCATATCAAAAATCAATGCGCTGATAGTTTCGCCATAGTCATATTTTTCAAGCGTATCCACTATTGCTTTTGCAGCTGTGGGCAGTTCTATTCGATAAGCGCCGTTTTCGAAGTGATAAAATCCGTACATTTCATTAATCGTATCCACCACACAGAGTAGGTTTAAAGTAGTATCAATGGTGAGATTAATGCAATCTCTTAATGCTGTGGAAGTTTCATCATGGGTAAAAAGTTGCTCTTCAAATTCGCTGTTGTCAATACAAGAAAAAAAGATGGCGATCATGGCTAATAATGACAGATAAATATGCTTTTTCATAAAACTGAATAATTAATGCGCGAATTAACATGAATTTTTTAGAAAAATCTGTTTTTTCTTATTTTTGCCCCCCAAAACCTGTGAATTAATATGCACCCTTGTCATTTTGTGGAAACTACAGATTCTACGAATTTATTACTTAATGAAATTGCAGAAGATGCTAAAAAAACCGTCACTTTTTTGCCGGATTTTTTATGCGTGGCTACCAATTTTCAAACGGCAGGAAAAGGACAAGGCAGCAAAATCTGGCAGAGCGAAAAGGGGAAGAATATTTTAGCAAGTTTTTACTTTCAACCTTTAATTTTGCCTCCTCAACAAATTTATTTCAATTATTTTTTTGCGTTAACCATTCGAAAAGTTATATCGTTGTATGCTAACAATGTAAAAATAAAAAAGCCTAACGATATTTATGTTGGAGATGAAAAAATTGCCGGCATTTTAATAGAGCATCACATTCAGGGAGAAAAATTGAACTACTCTATTGCCGGTATAGGAATAAACGTCAATCAGATACAATTTGATGAGGCGCTTACGAATCCTACTTCGTTGAAATTGCTTACCGGAAGAGAATTTAACAGAGAAACTATTTTAGAAGAGATTGTACAGGTAGGAGAGGAGTATTATAATAAATTGCAAAACAGTGCATTCACGGAATTAGAAACAGAATATGAATTGTATGTCAAGTATGTTAAAATCGAAGAAAAACCTGATTAAGGATTACTGTACCATTATCATCGGCACGTTTATTATGGCAGTGGGCATTGTGGTGTTTATAGCTCCTCTAAAATTGGCGCCCGGCGGCGTTTACGGAGTTGCCATTATTATGCACCATTTAGTTGGATGGCGTATAGGTTTAACGGGTATTGCTTTGGAAATCCCTCTTTTGTTGCTGGGTATCTGGTTGCTGGATGCAAAATTTGGTGCCAAAACCATTGTGGGTATTATTTCATTAGCCGGTTTTATTTCATTATTGGAGTTTGTTTATGGATACGATCCGCTCATTGCTTTGCCCGGTAATCCTGCTATTGCCGACCCAACCGCCAATTTCATCATCGCTCTTTTTGGCGGAGTAATTGTGGGCGTAGGGTTGGGGCTTGTTTTTAGGATGCGCGCTACTTCCGGCGGCACCGACATTGTGGCGATGATAATCGCAAAATATTTCAAACATATTCCGCTGGGCACCCTGCTTATAATTGTGGATTCGGTGGTTGTGCTGCTGGCTTTGGTGGTTTTTGAAAGCTGGACAATTCCGCTCTATTCATGGCTTGTGATTTATGTAACCGGTTTTACAATTGATAAGATTATTTCGGGTTTCAACAGGCGAAAAGCGCTATTTATCATCTCTAATCATCATGAAAAAATTAAAGATTTGATTATTAAAGAAATGGATCGAGGAGGAACTTTCTTCAAAGGATCCGGCATGTTCCACGAGGCAGAAAAGAAGATCATTTTTACCACTATTACCAAAAAAGAGTTGCCCGGGCTTTTGTATCGTGTTCATGAAATAGATGCCGATGCGTTTATCTCTATATTGGACGCTACGGATGTGCTGGGGGAAGGGTTTAATTCGTTGCGGGAACGGGCGTTGAGGTAATTATCTCACTTACCCGCTGTTTGCTCAACCCCACTTTTTCAGCCACTACCATCATATCGCTGGTCGTTGGCTCGCCGCTGTTGTTTACAGTTGTGGTGTGAAATCCATTAAAACCGCTGCTCGGCAACAGGTCGTAGGCAGGAGCCAATTTCCATTCATTACCAATCAGTTGGAACGAAAAGTTTTTTGCATGGTCGTCACGGTTTTTGATGGCAACGTTAAATACCATCAGCCTGAAAAGTGCGTAAACTTCTTCCATATCTTTGGTTAGGATATGGCATAATTTCAGTAAGTCCAAATAATCGAGGCACGGTAAACGATAATCGGCATTTAATAATCCTGCTGCGCTTACGGTGTGAATTTTCCCCTCAGGCGTTCGGTCAAATCGCTCTACCGCAAAATATTTCCCTTCAAGCAGTTGGGTTTCCGGCATTATAATACCGCACTTTTTTGCTAACAGCGCGTGTTCATATTCTATTTGTCCGATATTTTCGGGGTCGTTGTTTGCACGAAATTTAACGAGCCACTCTTTCCCGTCAATATTCACAAATACTTTTGGGCGAATACCGCCCGCCGATCCGCCATATTGGTATAATTTATCTAATGATTCTCCTTGATAATCAGTGGTTAGGATTTTTTGAGTTTCGGAAGCGAGATGGTCAAAATCAAGGATTTCGTTTGCCGGAAATATACTGTAATCGGGGCGGTATTCCAATGCTCCCCGTCCGCAACTGCCCACTAACGCCAGCCTTTGAAGCAGGGTGAGTTTGGCGGGGTCAATATCTTTGCTTTTCAGGTACCTGTCAAGAATGAGGCTGCCCCAGCCATCGGGCAAACTGTCGGCAAATACGCCAAACCCTCCGGTAAAAGGAGTACGTTTTGCAACAAATACTTCGTTTTTAAGCGGAAGATGAAACGGTGAAACAGACGTTCCCAATTCGAGCCATGCAGAGTCGTATTCAAATGCGCAAAGCGCATCGGGAGTTAAAGCAATACGCCCTATTTTGACGCCATTCATCCAAACTTCAATTACATTTACTCTATTCATTTCTTGTTCCTCGCTTTCTTTTCTTTATCTCTTTTATTTTTAACAATTCATCTAAACTTTGGTATGATTTTTTAACAAACAATTCGGTGAAGCCGTCCAGCTCATCCAAAGCAATGGCACACAGTACAAGATTTCGAAGTGTAATTTCACCTGTTTGTTCAAACTTGCGATAGGCGTCGTATCCCATGCCGGCGCGTTTAACAAAAGCCTTTTG
>WQWP01000023.1 GCA_009787485.1 Lentimicrobiaceae bacterium
GAATTACGAATTAGGAACCGCAGCCCCGTTAGGGGCAAGCTCAGCGAAGCTAATTAATAGTATTGAGGTTTTTGACGTTTATGGAAGGAAAGTATCATCTCATCACCTCATCGCCTCATCATCTCATCAAAAAATTAACATCTCACATCTCAATTCCGGTATCTATTTTGTAAAAGTAACTACCGAATCAGGCGAAGTTATAAAGAAAATAATTAAACAATAAAATTTTAACAAAATTCAAAAGTTATATTCACATGAAAAAAACAATCTGTCTCATTCTATCGTTAGTGGCATTCCATTTTCTTTTTGCTCAAACAGATGATCCGATTCCTCCGCCGCTCACGGCGCCATGGGAAGTGGTAGAAGTAAGTCAACTCCCCGGTCCCATTCCATATCCTGTAATCAAACAAAACGACGTGATGTGGTCTATGTATATATGGAGAGAAATGGATTTACGCGAAAAAAGAAACCAAGCCCTATATTTCCCTATCGAACCACAAGGAAATTTTAGAAACTTAGCGCAACTCATTATTGACGCTATAGATATGTATAATCCTGATAATGAAGATGCGCTTCCCATCTATACCGATGAAAATTGCAATATTAAAGTACCACGTGCCGACATTAAAAATGTACTTGTAAATGTTAGAAAAATCAAAAAATATGACCCTGATACAGGAGAATACACTCATGAAGAAGATCTTGATGAGCCCCTTACAGCCTCTCAAGTGATGTATTATCGTTTAAAAGAAGTATGGTTTTTCGACAAAAACAGGGGTGAATTAAGTGTGCGCATTCTTTCTATTGAACCATTCTTCGAATATGAAAGGGATGCTGAAGGATTGAGCGCCGATGATGTGGTAGCCCCAAAAGTTAAAAGACGTTTAGGCTTTATTAAGTATGATGACCTCAGACCCTATTTAGCCCAGCAATTATATTTCACTCCGAGAAACACGGCAATGCGCATTACATTTGATGATGTTTTGACCTGGAAGCGTTATTTCTCAAGCTACATCATTGCATGGAGCAACGAGCACGACCGCGAGATTCAGGATTACATTAAAAACCCGCGCGACCAACGTTTAGAATCTGAAAGAATTTTGAATGAGATTCGGAACTATGAGAGTGAGCTTTGGGAGTATTAATAAAAATTACTCTTCTTAAGCCATTTGTTTTTGCTCTTTCCTATCAACCGTCAGTTAAAACTGACGGCAATGTTTTTATCATTTTTTCGATAAATGGGTTGAAATAATGCATTGCTTTTTCAGCCACCCCTTGTAGCCCCTTTCCTCCGTTTTTCGGCCGTTTCACATTCCCAAAATTTCCTTTTTCTAATGTAGTAAAAAGCCCTTCCTTTTCAATATTTTTCAATAATTTAACTGCTTCATCTAAAACAAACTGTGCACGTTTGCGAATGATGCCGCCTTCTTTAAATTCTACCTCATCGCCAATGGTTGCCATGTTGTTGAAGATATATTTTGCATTTTCAATGGCTAAAAATCTGTCGGACATAAAAGGCGTGTGAATCGCTTCCGTGGGCATGCCCAGTAATTGAATTCCTTGCTTTGTCCAGATGCCAATCATGTTAAATAGGGCATCTTGCAGGTGTCCTTTGAAAATATTTCCGGTCATGAATTTTGTGGGCGGCATATATTTGAGCGGCGCTTTCGGGAAGATTTCGCGAGTCATTTGGGCTTGCGCGAGTTCATAAAGGAAACCGTTTTCCAAATTGGGATCCATTTCAAAAGCGTGCCCCAGTCCCATTTGTTCTTCCGGAAGACCTGCCAACAAGGCTAACTGTTCGTTAATTAAATCGGAAGCCAGTACGGTGTGTGCTTCTTCAAACGCATCGGCGGTGGTTAAGTAGTTGTCTTCTCCGGTGTTAATGATTACGCCTGCAAAACCGTTGATGATTCTTGAAAAGTATTGATCCACAAGCGTTCTTTGCGGGTTAATATCGCGGAACAGAATGCCGTAAAGGGCATCGTTGAGCATCACGTCTAAGCGTTCTAAGGCGCCCATGGCGGCAATTTCGGGCATACACAATCCGGAGCAATAGTTGCACAAACGGATGTAGCGCCCCACTTCCTCCCCTACCTCATCCAAGGC
Organism: Lentimicrobiaceae bacterium; assembly: GCA_009787485.1. Lineage (GTDB taxonomy): Bacteria > Bacteroidota > Bacteroidia > Bacteroidales > WCHB1-69 > WRNX01. The sequence continues at coordinate 2,110 of WQWP01000023.1, forward strand.
TTTACGCATAATTCGGAAGTTTTCCTGTGTGGCGAATGTGCCGCCGAAACCTTCGGTAGTAGCGCCAAAAGGCACGTAATCTAACAAACTTTGTCCGGTGGTTCTAATTACCGCAATAATATCTGCGCCTTGACGCGCCGCAGCTTGCGCCTGCACCACATCTTCATAAATATTTCCGGTAGCCACAATAACGTAAATGTACGGTTTTGCGCCCTCGCCCAAAGTTTCCAAAAAAGTACGCCGCTGCGCCACATTATTCGAAATTCTTTGCAGGGCGGTTTCGATATAAGGTGCCACAGCACCCCGAATTTCTTCATCCGGCCGGATGGGGAGTTTCGTAATATCCAACAGATTTTGCGCCATTTTTTCGGCAATTTGTTGAGGATTCAGTTGGGTTTCCAAGATGGCGTTGCCCAAAAAGTAGAGCACGCCTTGCCCCAACAATCCGGCTTGATGCAGTTGATCTACCACCACATTGGGAAGCGGTACTTCGTGAACATCCACGCCATCTATGCCCATTAAGCGGCAGAGTGTGCGCTCAACGGCTACTGTGGTATATCGGTTTACGAATTGTTGTACTTCATTAGCAATCGAAGCAGCGATGCTTTTTGCTTCTGTAACTTTCTTAAAATCAATACCTAATTTACTGTTTGTCACCATCATTTTATCATTTTATCATTTTATCATTTTTATCATCTTTATCTTCATTCAACCACCTTCCCCTGATCCAAATTTGAAACGGTTTCTCTTAATTTTTCCGAGTAATATTTAGACAACCGGATTACTTCGTATGGAGTAGAAGTTTTTGCAAAGAAGTTATACATAGGGATTTCCCATTTGGAGGGGTCTTCCATATCTTTTATCATCTCTTCGGTTTTAAATTTTCTGACCTCTTCAAGATAAAGATAGAAAATACCCAAATCTTCGTATGCTTTACAAACAGATGATAGCATTTTTTTGTCATCCATTAAACGCATGAGGCCTGAAATTTTAAATATTTCAAAAGCGGTGGTAGAAAATTTAACATATTGAAATCCATAGAAAGTATTCGCGCCGCAACTCCAGATACTGTCTCTACTCAATGTTTCTTTACTATTTGAGGTTAAATAGTTTGCATATTTAACAGAGTTCTGCCAGTTTTCAACAATACCATCCATCATAACTATATTTTCCTCCAATTCTACTTTAATTGCCTCCAAATATAATTTAATGTCCCTCTTATTATTTGCATTGGTAATCCAAATGCCGATAGAGAGGGTGATGGCGACCCCCACCACCACGATGGAGAGCTCGCGGATATATTTTCCGATTTTGTTTACTGGGATTTTTGAATTATTCATAGTGTATATTTTTTGAAAAATTAACTTTTACAAATTTAACATGTAACTTGTACTTCTGCCTGCAAGATTTTGAAGTAAAACGCCATTTTCAACTAATTCTTGTAAGTCGCGGGTAGCCGTTGCTTTTGTCGTTTTGGCAATTGAAACATATTTTCTTGCGGTCATTTCGCCTTCAAATCCATCTTTACCTGCATCTAACATTTTGTTGATGGCTTTAGTTTGTCTATCGTTCATTATTTTTTTGTACTCATCCAAAAACTGTGTCTTCTTGACAGAAAAGTCCAATATTTCCAGCACATTTTGCTGTGCATCAATGAGTAATTGAGAAAAATAGAGCAACCAACTGTTGATTTCCAAAGTGGCTTGCACTTTCTTCAATTCATCGTAATATCTCTTTCTGTTTTTCTCTATCGTTTGTGAAACGCTCATAATTATTTGCTTTCCAAGAGATTCTGACAAGCATTTTTCAACTAACGCTCTGCCAATTCTGCCGTTTCCGTCTTCAAATGGATGGATACTTTCAAAATATAAATGAGCAATGGCTGTTTTTATAATGATTTTCTGGATGTTACCATTGGGTTTGAATTTGTTATACCATTTCACAAAACTTTTCATTTCTTGCGGAACCTTCGCTGATGGCGGAGCTTCGTAATGCACTTTTTCTTTGCCAAAAGCGCCTGAAACAATTTGCATCGGTTCTGCGCCTTTACGATACATACCTGCATTTATGTATTTTGTATTGTAAAACAATATTGCGTGCCAGCTTTTTAACATTTTTTCGGTTAATTTTTCCTGAAAACTATTTCTTATTTCCAACATTAAAAAGGCTATATTTTCAGCGCGTTTATCTTTAATATTTTTTATAGTGGAAGTTAAACCTAGTTTTTTCAAAATAGACGAGCGCACATCTTCCCTTGATAATATTTCTCCCTCAATTTCAGATGTTTTTACTGCTTCCAAAATCATGATGTCAAGAATTTCATTTTGTTGCTTTGCAGCATTAAATGTTTTGAACACACCAAATATTTCGCCCGAAAGTTCTGCGAATTTCAGCGCGTCGTTGCTCATGAGTTCTTCATTATAACTGAATTCCGCCCATTTTTCTAGCTGCCAATTATACATATTTGAGCCGTTTATTAAAATTATTCGGTGCAAAAATACATTTTTTTTGAGCCGATAACAATTTTTTTTCGGCTCAAGGTAATTTTTTTAGCTTTTAATATGAAGGGCGTTTTTTATTTGCAACATAAACAGATTGAATCACAATACTGAAAAATTAAAATCAGATTTTAATCGGATAATAGTGTAAAATAATGTATTTTTGTTTTTAAATTTTAAATAGAAAAAAATGAGTACGAAAACCCTTTATGCAATGATCTCTCGTTTTTGTAAAACCCTGTGCATTTTTATGCTTCTTTTTGGCACTTTATACGCACAGAACAACTATTTTAAGTTGGGTTTTACAAGAAATCAGGAAGTTGAAGCAAAAAAAAACAATCATGCACTTTTGTATCCTTGGGCAGGCGGAATTAATTCCGTGTATTTTTCGCAAATTGATTTGAATTTGGATGGCGTTTCCGATTTTATTGCTTTTGAAAAACACGGGAACAAGATACTGCCTTTTATTAACAAAGGTACAAATGCAAACTCGCAATTCGTTTATGCACCGGAATATAAGCATCGTTTCCCAAAATTGCATGATTGGGTAATATTAAAAGATTTTAATAACGATGGGAAAGCAGATATTTTTACTTACACTTTAGGAGGTATCCGTGTTTTTGAAAATATTTCAAATCAGGAGCTTATGTTTAAGTTAGTGGTTGATCCGATAAACTCCAATCATTATGGAAATCAGGTAAATATTTTTGCATCGCCCGATGATTATTTGGGCATCGCAGATGTTACAGGAAGCGGAACGTTGGATATTCTCAATTTTTGGGTGCTGGGAAAATTTGTGCATTTTCATAAAAATATTTCACAAAACGATCAATTTTTTTCTTACACTTTGGCTGATGAATGCTGGGGAAAGTTTGCAGAAGCCGCAGATAATAACGAAATTACGCTTTTTACCTATTGTGAACAAAAGTCCGGCGAAAAAGATCCGAAACATGTCGGCTCCTCTATTTTTGTGATAGATTTTAATGGAGATGGATTGCAAGATATTGTGATTGGCGACGTGGATTTCCCCGGTTTAATACTTTTAATAAACGGCGGCACGAAAGAAGAAGCGTTAATGATTTCGCAAACAGGTGATTTTCCCAACGCGCAAAACCCTGTGCACATGTATTCTATGCCTGCCGTTTCTACGATGGATTTTTGGAATACCACAAAGCCCGACCTTTTTGTATCCCCTTCCGACCCATCGCTTACCAAATCGGAAGACCTTAATTCTGTGTGGCGCTACCGGTATAATGAGCAGCTAAATGATTATGTTCTAGAAACAAAGTCTTATTTGCAAGAAGATATGATAGATGTGGGTAGTGGCGCAGCGCCGGTGCTGTTCGATTGGACAGGCAACGGCGTTTTAGATTTATTTGTTGCCAATTACGGCAGTTTCGACAGCGCAAAACTTATTCAAGGTGTGCTAAGATCTTATTATTCATCCTCTATCACATTTTATAAAAACACAGGAACAAATAATAACCCTAAGTTTGAATGGGTTACCTCCGATTTCGGGGATTTGAAAAAATACGGATTTTTAGCATTATACCCCACTTTCGCCGACCTGAACGGAGACGGAAAAATTGACCTTCTGTGCGGAAACAGCACCGGAACATTGTTATTTTTTGAAAACACAGCGACTACCGGAGCATTACCAAACTTTAAACCTCCGGTTAACAACTACCAAAATATTAAGGTAGATGCATTTAGCACACCACAACTGTTTGATATGAACAAAGATGGAAAATTAGACCTGGTATTAGGCAACCGAAGAGGGATATTATCTTATTATCAAAACACAGGAATGGCAAACAACCCTGATTTCCAACTTATTACTTCTACTTTTGGCAATGTAGATGTGCGCGATCCGAATCTCTCTTATTTTGGCTATTCCACGCCGCATTTCTTTAGGTATAACGATGAAACCTTGCTACTTTGCGGAAACGAACAGGGAAATTTGTTTCTTTTTTCAAATATTGATAACAACCTTGAAGGTACATTTACCTTGTTAGAAGAAATTACCGAAACCATTCAAAATAAAGCGTATAAAATAAGCGAAGGTATTAGAACAACAGTTGCCGTAGCGGATCTTGATGGCGATAGCAAACCCGATTTGCTTGTGGGGAATTGGGCAGGCGGAGTGTCTTATTTCAAAGGAAGCGAACCGCTTGTGAATAAGATTCCTATAGAAAAATTAAACGACATTATCGTTTATCCGAACCCGACGACGGGAGAATTACGAATTAGAAATTACGAATTAGGAACCGCAGCCCCGTTAGGGGCAAGCTCAGCGAAGCTAATTAGGAATATTGAGGTTTTTGATATTTATGGTAGAAATGTGTCATCTCATCACCTCATCACCTCATCACCTCATCACCTCATCAACATTTCCCATTTGCCGGCAGGTGTTTATTTTTTGAAGATTGCTACAAATGATGGGGTTGTGGTGAAAAAGGTTTTGAAATTCTAATGCGCCTCATACCAATTCTTCCCAAAACTCAATTCCGCTACTAAGGGGACTTTTATGATAAGGGCAGTATTCATTAAGTCGGGGACGATTTGGGCGATGATGTCTAATTCTTCTAATGGGACGTCAAATACCAATTCATCATGTACTTGTAACACCATTTTTGTGTTCAAATTTCTGTCTTTTAATTCTTTGTAAATACGAATCATCGCAATTTTAATCACGTCGGCGGCAGTGCCTTGAATGGGGGCGTTGATGGCGTTGCGCTCTGCTGCCTTGCGCAACATGCCGTTTCCGGAGTGGATGTCGCGAATGTAGCGCCGCCTGCCTAACAAAGTTTCTACGTAACCGTTTTCGCGGGCAAACTCGACAATGCTGTTCATAAATTGTTCAATTTTGGGAAAGCTGCAGTTGTAATCAATAATGAGTTGTCGCGCTTCCCCTTGCGGAATGTGCAACCGGTCGGCTAATCCAAATGCCGACATGCCATATAAAATGCCGAAATTGACGGTTTTGGCATAACGCCGTTGCTCTTTGGTAACCTCTTTCGGTAGCACGTGAAAAACACGCGAAGCGGTTATGGTATGAATATCTTGCTGTTGCTGAAAGGCTTGAATCATGCTCTCATCATTTGCCATAGCGGCAACAATGCGCAATTCCACTTGCGAATAATCGGCAGAAACCAGCACATTTTTATCCGAAGAAGGTACAAACGCTTTGCGAATCTCTTTGCCCCGCTCCGTGCGGATGGGAATATTTTGCAAATTGGGATTGATGGAACTTAGCCTTCCCGTAGCTGTTATGGTTTGCTGAAAAGTGGTGTGAACCTTTCCCGTTTTAGGATCCATCAATTGCGGCAATGCATCAATATATGTGGATTTTAACTTTGCTAACGACCGCCATTCTAAAATAAGCGGAATAATAGGATGCTTTTGATACAGTTTTTGCAGAATCTCTTCGCCGGTTTGATATTGTCTGGTTTTCGTTAACTTGGCGTTTTCAATGATGTGCAGTTTTTCAAATAAAATTTCACCCAACTGTTTAGGCGAAGCAATATTAAAAGTGGTTTCTGCCAATTCAAAAATCCGGACTTCAATATCTTGAATTTCCTTTGTAATAGCAGCAGAACTTTCTTCCAACATCTTTTTATCAATTTTAATTCCGGTAAGCTCTATGTTGGCAAGCACTTGAGTTAACGGCATCTCAATTTCATAAAACAGTTTTATCAACGATGCTTTTTCTAATTCTTCTTTAAAGATGGGAAACAACTGTGAATAAATTTCTACTTTTTCGTAAGCTATATCCATTTGAAGTTTTTGTGAATTAATTTTCTGATTGTTTATTAATTCATACTCCAAATAAGATTCGGTAATTCTTTCCAATTGATGTGAAATTTCCGGTTGAATGAGATAATGCGCTACCTGCAAATCGAACACAACGGCTTTAATATCTATTTGATACTCATCGCAATATTTAAAAATATTTTTGGTTTGGAAGGATATAATTTCGCGAGGGTTTTCGAAAATGATTTTCAAAATATCCATTGTCGTAGGGGCGTTGCGCGCAGCGCCCCTATCCATATTGCAATAATAAATCTGTTCCCCGTTTTCCGAAAACGCAACCCCTGCAATAACATCATTGGTGTAAATCCATTCAAAAAACAGGCGTTGGTTGGGCATTATCATATCATCCGTCCATTCAATAAATTCATGCGTATAATCCGTAAATGTTTTGTAGATGGAGTTTTGTTGGGATGAATAATCATTTTCCTCAACCTCAATATCCTGATTAAACAAATCGGGAACAACCTGCACGTTATTTTCGCGCCTTCGCGCCTTCGTACTTTCTCCCTTTTCCCCTTCTCCCTTCTCCTTTCTCCCTTCTCCCATCTCCTGCATTTCCATCAAAATCCGATTCCCCAACGATCGAAATTCCAATTCATAAAACAAACTTCGCAAGGCGTCGAAATTGGGCGTGTGCATGATCGTTGCATCACAATCACAGTCAATAGGAACATCCAACATAATGGTTGCCAACGATTTCGACATGAACGCCTGTTCTTGATGCTCTATCAATGTTTGGCGCAGTTTATCGTTATCTATTTGATCAATGTTTTTATAAATATTTTCGATAGAGTGAAACTGCTGAATCAATTTTTTGGCTTTCACCTCGCCGATGTTGGGCACGCCCGGAATATTATCGGAGGCATCGCCCCACAATCCTAATATATCAATCAGTTCCTCAGGGCTTTCGATGCTGTATTTTTCGCAAATCTCTTTTACGCCTAACGTTTCCGCTTTTTGTCCGAATTTACCGGGTTTGTACATAAAAATATTTTCCGACACCAATTGCCCGTAATCCTTATCGGAGGTCATCATATAAACCTCAAAACCTTGAACTTCTGCTTGTTTTGCTAACGTTCCGATAATATCATCGGCTTCATAGCCGTCTTTCACTAAAATGGGAATATTAAATGCCTCCAACAGTTTGTAAATGTAAGGAATAGCCTTCACAATATCTTCGGGCGTGCTTTCGCGATGCGCTTTATAGGCTTCAAACTCGGCGTGGCGCAGGGTAGGGGCGCCCGTATCGAACGAAACTGCCAAATGGGTAGGATTTTCGTTGCGTATCACTTCATACAGCGTATTGGTAAACCCAAAAATAGCAGAAGTATTTAGCCCTTTGCTGGTTACGCGCGGCGAGCGGATCATGGCGTAGTAGGCTCGGTAAATGAGCGCCATGGCGTCTAAGAGGAAAAGTTTTTTTTGTTTCATTGAATTAGTATTTATTCTGCGACACAGCGGACGCGAAAGCGATTCACATGAAATTGGTAGCGAGGATTTAGGCTGGTGGTAGTACTAACCCAGCTACCCCAAGGACCCTCTGGAGAGCCCATGTAGTACACTGTACCGTTGTTGCCACCGTAGCCTGCAGAAGGCAAGAAGAGGAGGTTGTCATCATTACCAAAAATGCGACCATTCACATCATTTATGGCTGTTCTCTCACCAGCGACACTTGCCAAACTATTCAATTCGGCACCCGTGGGCACACGCCAACCTGAAGGGCAAGGATCGTTAATTTTCTCCCAAATATTATCAATATTATACCTACTCCACAGAGGGTTGCAGTCAAAATCTGCTGTTGGGTCGGTATCCTTCCAAGCAATTCTTCCATTCCAATGGTAAAGCATACCCAAATCTTCAGGGTTAGTAGTAAATGTGCCAGGTGCATCCACATTACGGGTTGCCCATTTTATACCGTCTATTAAAACCCATTCGGGAACTTCTGCTTGATCTTGAGTTGTTTGAGCGGAAGATGAGAGAGAAAGGAAAAAGCAAAAGAGAAATAGAAGAATGTTTTTCATATTGGTGGGCAGGGTAAGTGATTTGAGCGCGAAAGTATGAAAATTATTAAAAATGAGATAATAGGCATGGGCTGAAATAAATCGCGCTTTCAGCGCTCTTGTGCAGGCATAAACTGAAATAGATTTACAAAAAAGAGAGAAAGTAAAGAAATATCAGAAATAAAAATCAAAAACTTACAAAGCTTGCCATTGGTAGCGTAGCCCATGCCTATTACCCGAATACTTTACTCATTCATGATGATACGGTTCCCCTTTCAAAATCGTAAACCCCCGATACAACTGCTCCATGAAAAGCAACCGCGCCAACTTGTGTGGAAAAGTCATTTTTGACATGGATAGGGAGAAATTGGCGCGCTGGTACAATTCCTCAGAAAAACCATAAACGCCTCCTATCAAGAAAATTACATTTTTACATCCTGAGTTTAATCGTTGTTGTAGAAATTGCGAAAATTGCACTGAAGAATGTTCTTTTCCACGCTCATCAAGCAAAACAACAATATCTTGTGGAGTTATCTTTTTGAGAAATAATTCTCCCTCCTGTTTTTTTTGAAGTTCGAGAGGTAATGATTTTGTATTTTTTAAGTATGGAATTGCCTCAATTTCAAAACTATTGTAGTTATTAATTTTGGAAATATAATCTTGTGAAGCTGCTTGCAGTTCTTCCAGATTTTCTTTTCCTATGAATAACAGTTTGATTTTCATTTTTTAGTCCGTCAGTTAAAACTGACGGCAATGATTTTTTAATTCCTAATTCTTAATTTCTAATTCTTCCGCTTCTCCTAGTAGTGTTCCCGCAGTGCATCTTGCAATCTTCACCTCCACATAATCGCCGATTTTGTAGTTCTTTTTGGGGAATACACAGACTTTGTTTTGTGGGTTTCTTCCGAAAAGATGTTGGTCGGAACGTTTGGAAATGCCTTCCACCAATACGGTAACGGTTTTGCCAATATCTCTTTTGTTGCTTTCTAACGAAAGGTGTTGTTGAAGTGCAATAATCTCTTCCAAACGTTTAATTTTCAACTCTTCGGGAATATCGTCTTCAAATTTTTCCGCTGCTTTCGTACCTTCGCGTACTGAGTATTTGAACATGAAGGCGTATTCGTAGCCCACTTCTTTCATCAAAGCTAATGTATCTTGGTGGTCTTGCTCTGTCTCTCCGCAAAAACCGGCAATCACATCGGTAGAAATCGCGCAATCGGGCAGTATTTCCTTAATTTTTTGGATACGCTCCAAATAATATTCACGAGAATAGACACGGTTCATTTTCTTTAGCATCTCATTGCTTCCCGATTGCACCGGTAAATGGATGTAATGGCACACGTTAGGATATTTTGCCATGACAAACAACAGCTTATCCGAAATATCTTTCGGGTGCGAAGTGGCATATCGAATGCGCAATAATGGGGAAATTTGTGCTATTTTTTCTACTAAATCTGCAAAATCCATGCTTTTTTCTGCTTCTTTCCAGCAGTATGAGTTTACATTTTGTCCCAACAATGTAATTTCCCGAAATCCTTTTTCAAACAAACCTTGCGCTTCTTCCATGATGGTTTTCGGATCACGGCTGCGCTCTCTGCCGCGTGTGTAGGGAACTACGCAATAGGAACAAAAATTGTTGCAACCACGCATAATAGCGATAAACGCAGAAATGCCGTTGCTGTCGTAGCGAACCGGCTCAATATCATCGTAGGTTTCTTTTTCCGAGAGATGTACGTTAAAGGAGATGTTACCCAAAGTGGCATCTTCGATAAGTTGAGGTAGCGAACGATAAGCATCTGGTCCGGCAATAAAATCCAATGCTTTTTCTTCTTCCAGCAGCTGTTCTTTTATGCGCTCTGCCATGCAACCGAGCAAGCCGATAAGTAAATTTTTGTTTTTCTTTTTGAGCGATACCAATTCACGCAAGCGTTTTCGGATGCGTTGTTCAGCATTGTCGCGTACCGAACATGTATTTAACAAAATCAGGTCCGCTTCTCGAAGCGAATCTGTAACAGTATAATAGGGAGATAGAATAGAAGCTACCACTTCGCTGTCGGCAACGTTCATTTGACAGCCGTAAGTTTCAATATGGAGCTTCTTCACAGCACGTTATAACAATTACTTTTTGTCCATTTCGTCAGAAACAGTAAGTTTCTTTCTACCTTTTGCTCTGCGGGCTGCCAATACTCTACGACCGTTTGCAGTTGCCATTCTTTCTCTAAATCCGTGTTTGTTTTTGCGTCTTCTGTTCGACGGTTGGTACGTTCTTTTCATTGCGATATCGTGCTAAAAATGTTTTTTATTTTGGGGGTGCAAAAATATATTTTTTTGCGAAGGTTTGATGGGAATCGGCGTTTTTTTTATTTGGCTTATTTTCAGACTATTTCAAATAATTTTCCTCCACAAATGCCTTGTACCCGCGGCGGGCGCCTACATTGCTGTAATAAATAAAATAGTTAGATGACGAAATGGGATATACCGTAAGAGTTCCTTCATAAATGGATGATGAGAATACATCATTGGTCGTCAATGCAGTGTAATAGTTCATCGCATTGGCTTTATTTGAAAATCTGGCAATGGTAACCATTTGTTCTTCCTGACTGATATAAATGTTGTTCACATTAAAACGCTCTAAACTGAAATAAGTAGCATTGAAATTAGAGATATCATATTGCACATCAGTTACATTTTTTTTGTGAATATTTACCAAAACAATGATAGAATGCACTTCGTCTAAATCCGTATTAAATGGAGATTCTTGAATATCAGGAAGTTCAGGCGTTGTGCTGACAGTGGTAGTTTGTGTAGGATCTGTGATTTGACCATGCTCATTACTTGAAGTACCCAAAGCGGCCAAATAGACTTTCGCCAAATCCGCTACCGGCTCTTTGGAATAGCTTTGAACGATTTGATTTAAAGCCCCTTTCAAAGCGTCTTGATCTTCTAATTGCCCAATGGCAACGGCTCTTAAATAAGAGGTTTTTGAAGCTAATGTCTTGTCTTCTGTAACCGAAAGCAAATCATCGGCAAGTTGCACAGTGCTTCTCCACTGTTTGTTACGATAAACTCTGTAAAGGTCTTCGTACCTGCGTTGGTGCTCTTGTGCGGCTTCCGCCATTTTTTTATAATAGTTCGGGTCTAAAATCAATTTAGCGTAGTCTGAATCAGGATATTTTGTAAGGATTATGTTTTTAATTTCCTCCGCTTTAGAACCGTTTTTCAGTTTTGTATAATTTGTCCAAAGGATAAAATAGCTGGGCGGCACCAAATCGCTATCCGGAAAGCGCTTAATTAATTTTTCCAGTATTTCATTCGATCGTTTAAAGTCTTTTAATTGATCGAAGTATATAATTCCGGCGTTGTACATGGCATCTGCAATCAATTGATTTGAGGTATCAATGGCGCCCGGGGTCATTGGTAAATCCTGGGTATAGTACTCCGGCTTTTTCGGGTCGGTTTCTCTTTTTTTAATCGGATTTCCGTCTTCATCAAATTCTTCCTCCTCCTCTTGCTCTATACCTAAGTTCATGAGATCCATATCTTCAAAAGAGATCGTTGTTTTATTGCTGATTCTCCAATTATCTTCCAATTTTCTATTTCCAAAACGTCTGTAAAACTCTACAGATCCTTGGCTTACCAATCCGGGGTTGTAGAAATACCATTTATTGCTTTGCCCTTGCGTGTTTACGTTCACATTGGCAAAATTTTGTGTAGCATTCAAAGCCAGCATTCTATCCGCTTCTTCTTTTGCCAAACGGCGCTCCTCTTCCGTGTAGGCAGCAATCATTTTGTTTACCCAGTTTCTCCGCTCGCTTTCGCTCATTTTTGCAATGCGCTGCAAACTGTCTTGTAATAGGATTATATTCAAATTTTCCACCAAATCTCTTAATACGGATGCTTTTTTAAGAATATTAGTTCTGTTAGGGAAATTTGAAGGCAACGAAATCAGCGCCGTGTCGTAATAGGCTTGCGCGCTCACATATTCTTCTTCTTCAAAGTAGATGTCTGCCAAAGATAATGCGGAAGTAGTTCTCTGATAGTCGTTTCTTGTATATGCCGCGACAGATTTAGCTAAGTAAAACTCTCTGTCAGCCTGCGCATCATCCACACGCGCAATTTCAGAGAAGGCATAATAGATTTGGTCGTGATAATCTTCATTTTTAGGATCTTTGAGCAGTTTATTCAGCTCTTTCATAACCGTTCTTTTCGACAGCGGCGTTCCATCATAATTTCCGGCTAAGTGCATTCGGGCGCTAAACTCCATTTCGTACTCAGGAGCGGCTCGAATCACCTTCAAAAACCAATTCTGTGCTGCCGACGGGTTCTCTAAATTTTCATATAGCTGCCCTAAAATAAAATACAAACGCACCTTAAAGTCTTTTTTCGGGCGATATTGCAGGGCAAGTTTAATATTGTCTATAGCCTCTTCAAAATCTCTGTTAGGCGCCAACAAATGATATTCCGCTCCGGCAGCATAGTATTGAAGCCGAACGTTATTGGTAACCTTACGGGTTGAAGTTTTAGTTTTTTCTCTTTTAGCTGCCTCTTTTTCTCTTTTAGCCGCCGCTTTTGCTCTCTGCTTCTGATACTTGTTCATTTTCTTCTTGGGCGGTGTTTTGGTTTTTGCCTTTATCTCATCATTATCTTTAACATTCGACGTTTTGATTTTACTTTGCGCTATTGCGGGACTAACCTCGTCTAACAAGGATTGTGCATGTACAAAATATTCCTGTTGCATTTGGCAACGCGCGAGCCACACCGTTGCTTCTTCCACACTGCCCCAATCGTAAGTAGCAACCACGTAGTTGAATACACGCTTAGCCTGGTTGTAATCCTGTTTGTAGAAGTACGCTTTGCCCATCATCATGTATGCGGCATTCATGGGTTTTACGTGCTCTTTGCCACGAATTAAAATAGAGTGTTTATATACCGATTTGGAAGATTTTTCTATCGCTTTATCCAACGACGGGAAAGCAGAGGTTAAATCTGCTTTGGGTGGATAATAGTAAATGGGAAGGATTTCCAAGTAATTATCTTTCCGCTTTTTATCTAAATCTGCGATGCCTTTTTTGAGCGCTTCTTTTCCGTTGAAATTTACATTATAAGTAGCTGTTACCGTATGGTAAGCTTTGTTGGGAAAACTTGCTTTACGTGTAGAGCACGACACGCCAAGCAGCAGCATGGCAACACAGCATAAAATCCAAAAATGAGGTGAGTATTTCAAAATTGTTGTGAGTTTATTAGGTTAACGTGGGATGTGGAAGAATATTTTGCTTTTTTGCATTCAGATCTGCAATTGTGTTAACTTCATGCTTGATGCTCTTTAAGAACCAAACTATTTGGGTATAATATTTCAGGATCAAGGGATGGCAAAGCATAATAAAAAGATAATTTTTCGCTTCATACGCAACTTTTTTGTGAATTAAGTAGTCGCAAAAATAGTATTTTATCATTTGAAGTGGTGAAAAAAGTAGTAAACCAATAAGAAAAACACAAAACAATCAACCTCCAAACTTTTGCAAAAAAAATTGTGTTAATTCGCAAAAGTAAAAAACACAAAACATAGGAGGTTATTTTGTTAAAAGGCAGACACTTAATTGATCCATCGGATTTTACACGCGAAGAATTTCGCGAGCTGTTCGACTTAGCTCATAAAGTCGTTAAAAATCCAGAACATTTTAAAAAGAGTTGCGAAGGTAAAATTTTGGCAACTCTTTTTTATGAACCCAGTACCCGAACACGCTTTAGCTTCGAGGCAGCCATGCTGCGTTTGGGCGGCTCTATCATCGGATTTTCCGAGCCTAACTCAAGCTCGGTGTCGAAAGGCGAGAGTATTTCCGATACCATCCGCACTATTGAATGCTACGCGGATATCGCCGTGATGCGCCATCCCAAGGAAGGAGCGCCGCGCGTGGCAAGTCAATGGCTGACTTCCATGCCACTGATTAATGCCGGAGACGGAGGGCACCAACATCCCACGCAAACATTAACCGACATTCTCACTGTAGAATTGCTGAAAGGCAATGTAGAAAACAGGGTGTACGGCTTTTGCGGCGACTTGAAATTTGGACGCACCGTGCACTCATTTATCAAATTCTTAAGCAAATACAAAGGGATAAAGTTAATTCTTATTTCTCCGGAAGAACTTCGCGTTCCCGAATATATTCGCGAAGAGATCATTAAGAAAAATAATATCGAGTGTATTGAAGCAGATAAAATGGAGCCGTATATGGGCGAAATGGATTTCTTGTACATGACTCGCGTGCAACGCGAACGTTTTTTCAACGAAGAAGATTATATCAGATTGAGAGACCGTTTTATTTTGGATAAAGAAAAAATGAAGTACGCTGGACCTGAAACCTACATTCTACACCCGCTTCCGCGCGTAAACGAAATCAGCATCGAAGTGGATGAAGATCCGCGCGCCCAATATTTTCAGCAAGCCAAAAACGGCATGTATGTCCGTATGGCGTTAATATTAAAACTATTAGGAATTTATTAATCGGAAAAATTATGTTACAAATTACCAGTATTGAAAAAGGAATTGTTATTGACCACATCCCCGGCGGCTTCGGTATGAAGTTGTTTCATTATTTAAAGTTGGATAAAGCCGATTATACGGTCGCATTGATCATCAACGCTTTCAGCCAAAAAATGGGAAGAAAGGACATCATCAAAATTAACAATGTGATTGATTTGGATGTGAATTTTCTCGGCTTAATTAACCCCGACATTACCATTAACATCATAGAAAACGGAGCGATTGTAAAAAAACTACAGCTCACCGTTCCCGAAAGAGTGGTGAATGTGATACAATGTAAAAACCCGCGCTGCGTTACTTCTATAGAATCTTATGCCGACCACGTTTTTCATTTGGTTGACCCCGCAAAACGCTCGTATAGATGCGACTACTGCGATGATATTGTGATTCCGCACACGGTTTGAGTTTTAATTTAATTCATGAAAAAAGCATTTATGTTTTTGCTTCTCTCCCTGTTTTGCTGTAGCAATATAGCAAACGCACAGGAGTATGTTCCTATTCCCGATAAACATATTTGGTCTGTAAGTGACGAAAAATTAATGACTTATGGAGATACACTAATCAATAATAAAGAGTACTTAAAAGTATATAGGCAACACTTAAACACTCCTTTTGAATTTGACATCAGCTTGGCTGAATATTTCTGCGCTTTAAGAA
This sequence comes from Lentimicrobiaceae bacterium, assembly GCA_009787485.1. Taxonomy (GTDB): domain Bacteria; phylum Bacteroidota; class Bacteroidia; order Bacteroidales; family WCHB1-69; genus WRNX01. The sequence continues at coordinate 17,619 of WQWP01000023.1, forward strand.
ATGACACGCTTAACAAAAGGGTGTATATGGTTTGTCCTTTTCCTATGAAGGTGTATGAATATCCAAAACACTTTCCTGATCATCCTCTTTTCATCACTACAGATACGACAGAGTTATTATTGTATGATTTCTCACTTGGTGTAGGTGACACTGTCTCAGTATATGAATTTAATTGGACGGGGACATTATATAAAGTTAAAATGAAACGAGTTGAAGATGTGATATTACTCGAAGGTCTTACTTATTCGAATACAGACTCCCTACAAATATTAGAAAATGGTGATTATAGGAAGCGTGTCCTTATGTGTTCTTATTATGATCACCTTTCTCCTCCTTTCCTCAGCACTGCTTGGATAGAAGGAGTAGGGAGCATACATGGTTTAACAAGGCATTTCCTTGACAGTGCATGGCCGGAGCATATATTTTTGATTTTGCTTTGTTATGCAAATGAACAGGAATTACTATTAACCACTCCTTGGAATGTTAATGATAATTGCCACAGAAGATCTTATGTAGGAAGCATTAACGAAAACAGAAGAAAGATTGAACTTACCATTTACCCTAATCCGGCAAGTGGTTTTATAAAAATAAAAAATATTAATGAAGGGCTTATTAATAATTGTTGGATAGAAATCTTTGATGTGTACGGGAAAATGGTGTTGAGACAAAAATATGAAGAGATGATTAATATTTCAGCATTGCGGGCAGGATATTATTTTGTTAAGATAAGTGATGTTCGCGTAAATATTAAATCAAAAGGTTTTGTTAAATTTTAAAAAATATGAAAATGAAGAAAAACATATTCGCCGAACTAAAATTATTAACCCCAAAATATAAAACCATGAACCGAAAATTATTAAAATTAACCGCATTCTTGCTCATTCTACTAGTAGCCCTCGCCTCCTCCTGCCAACCGGATGAACCTAAAGAAATTGAATACACAATATTGCCTGAAAGTTTAAATTTTGAGGCTACCGGCGGAGAAGACGGGTTTACGGTGTCTGTTAAATCTCCTGCAATAGTAGAAAGTGTAGAGTCTTTAGCTGCATGGTGCCAGGTATCTACAAACGGTGGATCTTCTGTAAATGTAATGGTAACAGTTGACCCTTATACTTATTATGAGGCGCGTAATACTACGGTAGTGGTGAACATGAAATTAGGAGAGAATAAAACCTCCACAACCGTTCCGATTACCCAAGCAGGAGTAGAAATTCCCGAATGGGTTTTAATAGACGGTATAAAATGGGCAACACGAAATGTGGATATGCCTGGTACGTTTGCTGCAAAGCCGGAAGACCCGGGTATGTTTTACCAATGGAACAGGAAAGTGGGTTGGAGCGCTACAGACCCGATGATAAATTCTAATGGTGAAACGACATGGGACAGTTCTCTTTCTTTTAGCAGTATATGGGAGAAAGTTAACGACCCATGCCCTCCGGGTTGGCGTTTGCCCATGTTTATCGAACTGGAAAGCTTAGCAAATGCCGGTAGTCTATGGACAACCTTAAATGGCGTGGATGGTTTCCTATTTAGCAGCGATGGCAATCTCCTCTTTCTGTCTGCCGCAGGGAGGCGCGGTGGCAACAGCGGCGGGCTATTCGATGTAGGTACTGATGGGTGGTACCCGTGTAGCGACGCTAGCCGTACAATCTTACTTCTCTCCTATGATAAGATAGGCATTGCCTACATGGGAACCCCTACAAGTGGCCATTCCATTCGCTGTGTTGCAGAGTAAATTTGGTTTATTGACTATTTCCATTAAATAAAATATAGAAATTAACCACAAATTATATATGAATTATGAATACACATTTTTTAAAAACTATTGCTTTATTTATCGTAGTATGTATCAGTTATCCTCTATACGCTCAACCGGGAGACACATTATACATGAGAAAAGACGAAAACGGAAAAATAAGATTTGCCCGTTTTGCAGCAAGCGCCAACTTTAGTATGGATAATGATACGGCCTTTCTGAAAGCCATGCTGCAAGCCAAACCGGAAGATGAGTTTCGTTTGAAAAAATATATTTGCCAAACTAAAATTATGAACCAAAAAATATAAAACCATGAACCAAAAATTATTAAAATTAACCACAATCTTGCTTCTTTTGGTAGGCATTGCCTCTTCCTGCAACCCCGATTGCCCTCCCGATTGCCCTGATGAATACCCGAAAAATATCTCTTTTACGGAATACTCTTTACTGGAGACCTCCTGCCAATGGCAAAACCTGCCTTACGATGAAAAGGTAATTATAATTAACAGCAGCGAAGAATTGGAAAAATATATTTCTTGTACGGAAGGCGATTATCCTGCTATTGATTTTTCAAAACACTCGTTATTATTAACAAGTGGCTCTGTGAACAACAGCGTTGCTGAAATAATTGTAAAAAGTTTAAAGCAAGTTTCATTTCAGAAGTGCATATTAAACATTGAACTTGATTTAAAATATAAAGATGATACTGAATCATGGTGCATGGCGCTTATGGTAGAAAAATTGAACGATGAAAGCAGTATTAAATTAAATGTGGTTCTCAAAACGCCGGAAATTATTCGACCAGTTACAATTACAGATGGGGATATCATTGATTTCTTTAATATGGCACTTCCTCAATGGGGTCATTCCAATTGTTTTTTTACTTTATTTGAAAGGCTTAAAGATACTTGTATCATCATTAACAATATGGATGAGTTTAGATATGCTTGTGAATGTACCGATACTGTACCAGAAATTGATTTTAGAGTTTACACCTTGATTATTGCAAAAAAAATGGTTTTTCACTCCGATGTTTATTTAATAGATCAATGGATTATCAATGACGATTCTTTAACTTTATATATAACGATGTATGATGGAGGAAATGGGGCGTTGGCTTATAGCCCAAAACATCGTTGGGGCATATACCCGAAATTACCCAATAAACCATTTAGTGTAAAATACATAGAACTTAATTAGTTATGAGGAAAGTTATTATATTATGAGGAAAGTTATTATATTAAGTATTATTAGTTGCTTAGCGTTTTTTCATTTTGTTTCAGCCCAAAACGAGCAAACTTACGGAATACTAAGAAATATGGAAGGCACTTACTATGTAGAATCAAAAGGATATTTTTATTTGGCTGATACAACAACGGTAACCGTTAAATATAAAAATAATGTAGAGCAAAGTAAAGTTGTTTTAGATACAATACGAGCAAATAAACTTGGATTTATTGATATTTCTGTACCTGTTAATACAAATTTCGAAGAATTTGTGTTAATGCTAAAGGAAACGGAAGAATTTGAATATATTGATTACTGTAGTTTTGGAGGACCTTGTTTTATTCCCAATGATCCTAAAGTGCTTAACGGAGAGCAATGGTATTTGTCTTATATCAATGCCTTTGAAGCATGGGACATAGTCATGGGATCATCTTCTGTAAAAGTTGCAATTTTAGACTTTGGATTAGATTGGATGCATCCTGATATTGGTTATGGCTCAGATGGGTATAAAAACGTTGATGAAACACTCGGTTGGAATTTTGTATCAAATAGTAGTAACGTAATAACAACCGATGTTCATGGAACCAAGGTAGCAGGTGTGCTTGGCGCTAAAACAAATAATACGATAGGAATAGCAGGAATATCCGGCGGAAATGGCTACTCTTCCGGAATTACACTAATTCCAATTAATGTTGGTCAAGGAACTTCAATACATAATGAGATTGTTGATGATGCAATTATCTATGCTGTAGATAATGGAGCAAGGGTAATTAATATGAGTTTCAAAATGGCACAAGCTAATCCTATTAACCATGCCATTGCTTATGCCATTCAAAATAACGTAGTATTGGTAGCTGCCTCAGGAAATGATTACAAACCTGGTGTTTCTGTCACTTATCCCGCTTCACATCCGGATGTAATTGCGGTAGGGGCAGTACAGCAAGATACTTTGAGAGCTGGATTTTCAATTTATGGAAATGCATTAGATGTTGTTGCGCCAGGAGTTGACATGTTAACTACCACATTAAATAATGGCTACATATATGATGAAGGAACATCTTATGCAGCTCCAATAGTGTCCGGTATTGCCGCTCTTATGTTAGCAATAAACCCTAACCTTACTGGACAACGAATTCGAGAAATAATAGAGCAAACGGCAAGAAAGGTAAGAACAGACCTATACGCTTATGACTCTGTACCCGGTCGCCCTAATGGAACATGGTGTGTATATATGGGCTACGGTTTGGTAGATGCTTATGCCGCTGTTCTTACAGTACTTGAAACAAAGTGTTACAGCACTTTACCCAAAGTCCACGGAACCATCATTCAAAATACCACATGGAACACTCCATTACAAGTAATAGGCAATATCGTAATTCCCAACAATGTTACATTAACTATCACTAATCAAGTAAAATGTGATTTTAATGTTTCCTTTATCGTCCACCCCGGCGCCAAACTCATCCTCAACGGCGGCACCCTCACCAACGCATGCCCCAACGAGATGTGGCAAGGCATCACCGTAATGGGCGATCCAACCCAACCACTCTCATCATCACTCCAAGGC
>WQWP01000024.1 GCA_009787485.1 Lentimicrobiaceae bacterium
AACTTTAAATCTTTAAATCTTAAATCTTTAAATTTAAAAATTAATGGCAAAACCCAAAAAAGTAAAAACAGAGATTCCCGCAATTCAGGGAAATTTAGAAGAACTTATTATTCAAGCTCTTATTGAGAAAAAAGGAGAACAGATTGTTTGCATCGACCTTAAAGCGATGCACCACGTTTTGTTCGATTATTTCATTATTTGCACCGGTAACTCCAAACCGCACGTGGAAACGCTCAGCGATTTTGTGCAGGAAACTATTAAAAAACAAACCGGAATAAGACCTTCGTACGTGGAAGGGCGCGCCAACGGAGAATGGATTTTATTAGACTATTTCAATATTATTCTACACGTTTTCCAACCCGAAGTGCGGCAATTTTATAATATTGAGTCGCTTTGGAGCGATGCGCCAACTCAGTGGTTTTAATTGTTTTATTAAAATAGATCACCATGTTTTTGTGGGATAAAATAGCTTTCGGACCCATTAGTAGCCGCCGTTTGGGCAGTTCGTTGGGCATCAATGTTTCGCCCACCAACGTAAAAATCTGCTCTTTCGATTGCATTTACTGCGAATGTGGCTGGACGTTGGAAAAAAGTACAGCTCCGCATTTATTCTTCTCTGTAGAAGAGATCATTACGGCCATTGAAGCCAAACTTCGTCAGTGCCAAGAAGCCGGTATGCCTATAGATAGCATTACTTTTTCCGGAAACGGGGAGCCGACTTTGCACCCTCAATTTGATCAAATTATTGACAAGCTAATTATTTTAAGAGACCAATATTATCCTAAAACGGCAATTACTTGTCTTTCTAACGCCACACAATTAACAAATAATAACGTTTTAACCGCCCTACAAAAAATCGAAAATCCCATATTAAAATTGGATGCGGTTACGGAGCCATTGTTTCAAATAATCAACAAACCGACTGTGTCGATTTCAGTCGAAAGAATTATCAAACACTTACAACACCTAAACGGTAATTTCATTTTGCAAACCTTATTTTTTAAAGGAGAAATTGACGGGCAATATTTTAACAATGCTGCTGAACCTCATCTTTCTTTATGGATGAACGTCGTAAAACAGCTGCATCCCCGAAAGGTGATGATTTATTCTTTAGACAGGAATACGCCGGCGCAGGGGTTAGAAAAAATTCCGTTTAAAGAATTACGAGAGATTGCGCGGCAGGTGCAAGAGCTTGGGGTTGAGGCAATAGCATATTAGTGAAAACAGAAAATTATTCTGAACAACTAAAACACCTTCAAATGCTCATCATTAATTACAACGGTATCTCCAACCTGTTTTATTACCGCAACACCTTGATTTGTACATTCATTTCTTTGTGATTTTAATTAATGTGAATTTAACGCGGCGAAAATATAAATTTATATCTTCGCCGCAATTTATTTTTTTGTTTGTAACAAACTCTCGTATCTCTTTTTCACATTAATATTATGACCTCCGAACAGCACATTCTCTCCCAACTCAACAACTCGCAACGCGATGCCGTCGTGCAAATTAACGGTCCCGTGATGGTAATTGCCGGCGCCGGATCGGGCAAAACGCGCGCCCTCACCTACCGCATTGCTTACATGCTCTCGCAGGGCGTTAACGCCTATCGCATATTGGCGCTCACTTTTACTAATAAAGCCGCTGCCGAAATGAAAGAACGTATCTTTCAATTGGTGGGCGACTCGAACGCTAAAGCCGTGATGATGGGAACATTTCACGGCGTTTTTCATCGCATTATTCAAGTGGAATATGAAAAATTGGGCTTCATGCGCAATATCACCGTTTACGATACCGACGATGCTAAAAATTTGATAAAAAGTATTGTAAAAGAGATGAATTTAGATCCGAAAACATACGTGGCAAGTCATGTGTTGCACCGCATTTCGTCGGCAAAATCGAGTTTGCTTTCTGCGAATGATTATGCGCGAAGTCCGGAAATTATGGATGCCGACAGAATTAGCGGAAAACCTTATATTGCCGAGATTTTTAAACGTTATAACGTGCGTTTGAAAAATTCAAACGCCATGGATTTCGATGATTTATTGTATTATATGAACGTGTTGCTGCGCGATTTTCCGGAAATACTGCATAAATACCAACACCGTTTTCAATACATCTTGGTGGATGAGTATCAGGATACCAATTTTGCGCAATATTTGATTGTGAAAAAATTGGCGGCAGCACACCACAATATTTGCGTGGTAGGCGATGATGCACAGAGTATTTACGCATTTCGCGGCGCCAATATTCAAAACATCCTGAATTTTAAAAAAGATTACCCGGAAACCAAGATCATTAAGTTAGAACAAAATTATCGCTCCACGAAACATATTGTAAATGCGGCAAATGCGGTGATTAAAAACAATCAGGATCAGTTGCATAAGGAGGTTTGGACGGAAAATGAAGAGGGTCAGAAAATAGAGATTCTCAATACCAATAGCGATAACGATGAGGCTCAGGCGGTTGCGCATTCTATTTTTGAAACGAAACAGAATTACCAAAAGAACAATTCGCATTTTGCGGTTTTATATAGAACTAATGCTCAGTCGCGTGCGTTGGAAGAGGCGCTCCTCAAAAAAAATATCCCCTACATCGTTTATGGCGGCATTTCGTTTTACAAGCGTAAAGAGATTAAAGATGTTTTGGCGTATTTCCGGTTAGCCATCAATCATTATGATGAAGAATCGTTGCGCCGGGTGATCAATTATCCCATGCGCGGTATCGGCGCCACCACTGTGGATAAGGTGATTGTGTGCGCCCACGAGCAAAAGACGCGCGTTTGGAACGTGATAGAAAACCCCGACCTCTATAATTTGGATGTAAATGCGCCCACCAAAGCGCGTTTGCTGGATTTTGCCGTGCGCATCAAAAGCTACACCGCCATGATTGCCAAAACCGATGCGTACGAGTTGGGCAAACATATTGTGATGACCACCGGCATCATGCAGGAACTCAACGCCGACAAATCGGAGATTGACCGCCTGCAAAACGTAGAAGCGCTGTTAGATTCCATGAAGGAGTTTACCGAAAAAGAGCCGGAATCGCTTTTTAATGAAGCTACCGGAGAGATTATTACCGATTATTTTCCTTCATTAGACCGGTTTGTAGAAAGCATCTCTTTATTAACAGATGATGAAGAAAAAAAGAACGAGCAGCAAGACAGAGTAAAGCTAATGACCATTCATTCGGCGAAAGGATTAGAGTTTGATTATGTATATGTTACGGGATTAGAGGAAAATCTTTTTCCCTCCTCGCTGAGTTTGGGCACGCGGGCGGAATTGGAAGAAGAGCGCCGGCTCTTTTAAGTAGCCATTACGCGGGCACGAAAAAAACTCACCCTAACCTCAGCGCAAACGCGCTACCGCTTCGGCTCTTTGCAGTTTTGCGAAGAGAGCCGTTTCTTGTACGAAATTCCTGAAAAATTTATTCATACAACACAAAAAGCATCTATGGGTCGCAACATTTGTATTTCCGATGGGAATGAGGCTACGCCGTCTCACTTCATTCCTTTTACCGAAGCTATACAGCAAAAACGGCATGTTCCTGAGCAAAAACAAAAACAAAATGTGGGGAAAGAAGCGCGAGCCGATCAGATCTATGTGGGGCTTCGCGTGTATCACGATAAGTTCGGCTACGGGAAAGTAATTCAAACCGACGGCGAAGGTTTGGACAAAAAAGCAATCGTAACATTTGACACCATGGGCAATAAAACCCTACTTTTGAAGTTTGCTAAATTAGTAATCCCTTAATGATGGAAAATACCAAAACCTACCAGCATGCTTTTGAAGAACTGCAACTTTTAGTCCGAAAAATGGAAAATGCAGAGATTTCTGTTGATGAATTGGCAGAAATGATAAAAAGAGCGACACTTTTAATTGATATTTGCAAGAAAAAGGTAATGGATACAGAGGAAGAGGTAAAAATATTATTAGAAAAATTATAAAAATGAACAATACCCGCCTGTTTGTAGCCCTACTCTGCACCTTGTTCTTAATAGCAGGATGCACCAAAGTAAAACGCGAATTCCACGATAACGGCAAATTAAAATCGGAGACCCACTACCGTTTTGGAAAAGAAACGGGAACTACGGTTTATTATCATTTTTGGTATCCTACTAAAATTATGGAAGTTGAAATGAAAAGAGGGAAAAAACATGGCAAATTCACTCAACGTTATTTTAACAACGATATAGAATCCATAGCCTACTATAAAAACAATCTGTTGGATGGCGTAGAAACCTATTATTACAAAAGCGGGCAAATTTCCATGCAAACCCATTATACCAAGGGCGTAAAAAATGGACCCGTAACCACTTGGTATGCTAATGGCATAATTGAAGAATCGGGGGCATTTGCAAACGATTTGTTTGATGGAAATTGGGAAAATTATGACGAAAGAGGGTTGCTGATTGGAGAGGGATCATTTGTAAAAGGAACTGGCAAACGTATTGTGTACGATTATATGGGACGTTTGCTCAGTGAAACAAATTATGTAAATAATCAAAAAGAAGGGTTGGAAACTCATTTTTCACCTTCCGGAGAAATAGAACAAACAATTTTATTCAAAGAGGATAGAATCATCGAAATTAATGGCATTCCTGTCGAAAATTTGTAAAATGCTTCGTTTTTTTGCTTTTTTTCTTATGTTTTGTAACGTTTTTGTACTTTTTGCACAACAACAAGGCAAAAAAATTACCTACCGCGCCGATTGGAGTTATCGCGATGAAGAACAACTTCCGGGCGTGGACAGATTAATTGGTAACGTAGTTTTTACACACGAAAACACTATAGGTTATGCCGATAGCGCTTATTCTTATACAGACGAAAACAGAATGGTAGCCTTTGGAAGACCTGTTGAAATTTTTGTGAACGACTCGGTTACATTATACGGAAATAGAGTGGTGTATGACGGGGATACCAAAATTTCTACCATTTCCAGAAATGTTATTCTTAAAGATAATACCTCTACGCTTTATACTAATGCATTGACTTACAACAATCATACCGGAACATCACATTATGATACCGGCGGAAAAATGATTTCAAACGAGGATACATTAATCAGCAAGATTGGTATATATAACACACACACGAACATAGCCCAATTTAAGATTGATGTGATTCTGCATAATCCTACCTATTATATGACATGCGATTCTTTTAACTATAATACAAATACGGAAGTGGTCTATTTTTTGTGTCGAACGCATTTAATATCAGACGAAAACAATATTTATGCAAACTCCGGATGGTATGATACGCGCAATAATTTTTCACATTTGTATGATAGTGTGTTGTTTATTAATAAAGACCAGGAACTTACCGCCGACTCTGCGTATTATGACAAAAACTTAGCCTTCGGAATTGTGAAAAACAACATCACACTCATTGATACGGCACGGAGTTTTGTTGTGAAAGGACATTACGGAGAATATGTGGAAGATGAAGGTTGGACATGGGTTACCGACAGCGCTTTATTAATTATGATTGATAAAGAAAATAGCGATTCACTTTTTTTGCATGCCGACACGTTGAAGATGTACTTCGATACCGCACAAAACCCGCAACTCATGCTTGCCTATAATCGTGTGAAATTCTATAGCAAAGACTTGCAAGGCGCGTGCGATTCTCTGATTTACAACGTAGAAGATTCGGTAGGAATGATGTATTACAATCCGGTGGTTTGGACCGGGAAAAATCAACTATCCGGTGATACCATCAGGTTTACTGGGATAGATTCGATTACCTCACAAATAGAACTCTTAATCAATGCTTTTATCATTGCCGATGTATTTGATGAAGTGGAATTTGACCAGGTAAAAGGGAAAAATGTGATTGGATTTATTAGAGACAGAGAATTAATACAGGTAAATGTAAACAACAACGTAGAGCTCATTTACTATGTGATGGATGAAGACACGTTGCTTATTGGTATTAACAGAATGGAAACCAATGAGATGAAAATTTTTTTAAAGAACAATGAAATAGAAGAGCTTCGGTTTTACGACTACCCGGACGGAAAACTTTGGGCAGACACGGAGCTTCCGATGAGCGACAGAACATTAAAGGATTTTCGTTGGTTAGACGTATATCGCTCCAAAGAGATTGCGGATATTTTTTCTAATCCTATTCCCCGAGAAAAATCGAAGCGAGCCGAAGCTGAGGATTAGTTACAAGAAAAAGTGTATTTTCGCCGCCACATTGGTCTCTTAGCCGAGTGGTTAGGCACCGGTCTGCAAAACCGTCGACTCCGGTTCGAATCCGGAAGAGACCTCAAAGAAAAAGCGCCGAACAAGCGCTTTTTTATTTTGCCCATTTTTAAAAAAAGTTACCATTTACTACAAACAAAATATTATCTATTTTCGTGCCTCATTTTTAAAACATACTTTATGAGATTATTTTTAACATTCATGACTGTTGTCTTTTTGTACCTGCAAGGTTTTTCACAAACCAACCCGTTTTTTAAAGAATGGGATACGCCGTATGGCGTTCCGCCTTTCGAGAAAATTAAAATTGAACACTTTATGCCAGCCTATCAAGCCGGAATGGCGGAAGAAATGGCGCAAATCTGGGCAATTATCCGCAATCCCGAAGCGCCTGATTTTGAGAATACAATTGTGGAGATGGATAGATCGGGGGAGTTGTTGCGAAAAGTAATGCCTGTGTTTAGCGGCGTTTCGAGCGTGAATAACAACCCTGAACTGCAAGCATTGGCGCGGCAATTCTCACCCATGATCAGCAAACATTATGATGACATTAACTTAAATCCTGAACTATTTAAACGTGTAAAAGTTGTTTACGAGCAAAAAGACCAGTTGAATTTGAATGTGGAACAAAAGAAATTATTGGAAAATATTTACCGCCGTTTTATTCGCAGTGGTGCGGATTTACCGACGGACAAACAAGCCAAATTACGCGAAATAAATAGCCAACTCTCGGCTTTGCAATTGCAATTTAGTCAGAATCTACTCTCAGAAACAGCTAATTACACACTGAAAGCAACCGACAAATCGCGGCTTTCCGGCTTATCGGATGCCCAACTCGCTGACGCAAAATCTCGTGCGCAAAAAGTAGAAGACGCAGGCGCTTTTTATTTCGGTTTGGACAATCCCAGCATTATGCCGTTTTTGCAAAATGCGGACGACCGTGAATATCGCACTGAAATGTTAACCGCTTATCTTAATCGTGCTAACAACGATAACGACAAAGACAACAAAGAGATTATCAAAAAGATCGTAGCATTGCGTTTGGAACGTGCCAAACTCATGGGTTATGAAAATTTTGCAGAATTGGCAATTGAAGACCGTATGTCAAAAGATCCTGAAACAGTCATGGCATTTTTGGATAAAATGTGGACGCCTTCTATAAAAATGGCAAAAAATGAATTAAACGACATCGAAAAAATGATGAAAAAACAGGGAGTTGCATCGCCTTCCACACCTGCCGACTGGCGCTATTTTTTCAACAAGTCAAAACAACAAAAATATAACATCAATCAAGAGGAAATTCGTCAATATTTTCAAATGGAAAACGTGCGTAATGGTATTTTTTACGTTTGCAACCGACTTTGGGGCATCACATTTGAAGAATTGCAAAATATGCCGGTTCCTCATCCGGAAGCCACTGCTTGGGAGTGTAAAGACAAAGACGGCAGCACATTGGGTGTATTGTATTTGGATATGCACCCACGTCCGGGAATGAAAAACGGTGGCGCCTGGTGCGGCGGATACCGTGCACATCGCTACAACGAAAACGGGGAGCGGATGTTCCCAATTATCACGATTGCTTGCAATTTCACTCGTCCTTCGGGAGATAAACCTGCTTTATTGACCACCGACGAAACCAATACTTTTTTCCACGAATTCGGACATGCTTTAGACGGTTTGTTCAGAGAAACAAAATATTACGGAACAAGCAGAAATCAAAGGGATTTCGGCGAATTTGCCTCACAAATTATGGAACACTGGGCTTTTGAGCCGGAGGTGCTGAAAGTATATGCCAAACATTACAAAACAGGCGCAGTCATCCCGTCTTCATTAGTAAAAAAAATAGAGCAAAATGAAATGTACGGGCAAGGCTTTATTACCACTGAATTTTTGGCAGCTTCTTTGTTAGATATGGAATATCATTTACTCACAGAAATTCCGCAAGATTTTGAGATCGAAAGTTTTGAAACATCGGTGCTTGAAAAATACGGTTTAATTTCGCAAATACCGCCGCGCTACAGAAGCACTTATTTTTCGCACACATTTTCAGGAGGATATACCGCAGGGTATTACATGTACCTTTGGGCAGAACAACTTGACAGCGACGCATTTGAAGCGTTTTTGGAAAAGAAAAACATTTTCGACCCCGATTTAGCACATAAATTGCGTTACGAAATTTTTGCTCGTGGCGGCACAGAAAACGCTATAGTGTTGTATAAGAATTTTAGAGGGAAGGAGCCAGATGTAAATGCGTTGTTGAGAAATAGGGGATTGCATTTTTAGTAAAATTATGTTTCTTTGCATGAAATAAAACACATGAAAAAAATCTGTTTGTTTACTTTAAAACTGTTGCATTACCAAATAGATTTGGCGAATGTACCCACAGAAAAAAAGTACGTTTTAGTGTTTGCACCGCACACAAGCTGGACAGATTTTATAGTAGGAAAAATCGCTTTAACCGCCATGGATGTCAAAGCGATGTTCCTGATAAAAAAAGAAATATTTTTCTTTCCTTTAGGAATTTGGCTAAGATATATTGGTGGTTATCCGGTAGATAGAAAACGCACCCAAAAATTAACCGATACAATTGCAGAATTTATTAAGGGAAAAGACGAAATTGTTTTTCTTATTGCACCTGAAGGCACGCGCAAGTGTATAGAAACATGGAAACGCGGGTTCTATTACATCGCTCAAAAAGCCGGAGTGCCGATTGCTTTGGCTTATTTGAATTATCATGATAAAAAAGGAGGAATAGGTCCTATTTTTTACCCAACGGGAGATTATGAGGCCGATTTGCAAGAAATTCAAAAATTCTATTGTGGAATGGCGGGGAAGAAAAAAGGGCGGTTTAATTTGGAAAAGGAAGAAGCACACAGATGACACAGATTGAACTGATATATACACATTAAATCTGTAAAATCTTGTGTCATCTGTGTGCAAAAAAACATAATAAAATGAAGAAAACAGCAATTATCACCGGCGCCGACGGCGGCATGGGCAGCGAAATTACAAAGGCTATCGCAAAAGCCGGTTATACCACCATCATGGCATGTTTCCCAAGCCCAAATGCACAAAAAATGCACGCTAAAATTCAAAAAAAAACAAAAGGAGAAATTGTTTTGCTTCCTCTAGATTTAGCTTCGCCGGAGTCCATTTTTAATTTTGTTGAAAAAGTTAAAAATAATTACCCGCAAATAGACCTCTTGATTAATAACGCAGGTGTATTATATCCAATATGTAAAGATGTGGACGGCAAGTGGGATTACACAACTATGGTAAATTATTTTGGACATTATATACTCACAAACAAACTGTTACCATTTTTTCGCGAAGGCGCAAGGGTGGTCAATGTGGTTTCGTTAACCTACAGGTATGGGAAAATTAAACCTCAATTTTTCGAAAGCGGAAGAAACTCCTGGGTTCAGCAAGTTAGAAATTATTCAAATTCAAAATTGGCGTTGCTTTATTTCAGCTTAGATTTGGCAGAACAATTGAAAGAAAGAAGCATTACGGTAAATTGCAGCGACCCGGGCATTGTGGGAACAAAAATCATTGCGATGAACAATAAGTTTTTTGACATCATTTGTGAAGTTTTTGCACGTCCTTTCATGACATCTCCAAAAAATGGGGCAAAAACTGCCATTTATTTGGCATTGAATGAAGATGCAGGCAAAATTTCCGGCGGATATTTTAAAAATGCAAAAAAAGTTTCCGTTTTGAACAGTTTTTTACAGGATGACAATGCCAAAAAACTACTTCGAGAACTCACACAAAATTTGTTACACGAAAGAAACATTACATTATGATACAACCTCCTTACTTAACAGCTGGCGATACGATCGGCATTGTGGCCCCGGCGCGAAAAGTGAATCGGGAGGAGTTGGCATTTGCCATCCGCTGGTGGGAAGAAAAAGGATTTCGTGTAGTGTTGGGAAAACATCTGTTTGCGGAACATCATCAGTACGCCGGCACCGATGCAGCACGCATGGAAGATTTGCAAAACATGCTGGATAATAGCAACATAAAAGCTGTTTTTTGCGCTCGCGGCGGATATGGCACCTTACGCATTATTGATCAATTGGAATGGCTAAGTTTTAATTTAGACCCCAAATGGATTTGCGGATTCAGCGATATTACAGTATTGCATGCACATATAAACAAAATTTGTAGGGTCGCCACCATTCACACCACCATGCCCGTTTCTATGAATGGAAACAACTTGATAAACCTTGAAACACTTTTCCAAACTTTAACAGGAGAGCATCTTACTTATAAGTGCAAGCCTCACGCATTGAACAGAACTGGGGAGTGTACGGGAGAACTTATCGGGGGAAATTTGTCGTTGTTGTATGCTCTTTCCGGATCTATTTCTGATTTAGATACGACAAACAAAATTCTCTTTATTGAAGATGTAGATGAATATTTATATCACATTGACAGAATGTTGCTACAATTGAAGCGTTCCGGAAAGCTCAAAAATTTAGCCGGTTTATTAGTCGGTAATTTTACCAAAATGCGAGACAACGAAATTGCTTTCGGCAGCACTTTTGAGCAAATTATTCGGGAACATTGCGAGGAATACAACTTTCCTCTCGCGTTTAATTTTCCCGCCGGGCACGATGAGATTAATGTGGCGATGAAATTTGGGGTGAATTGTGCTTTAAGGGTGGAGGGCGCAAAGACGGTGGTGGAATGGGAGACTTAAAAAATTAGTTTGTGCTTAATTATTTGTATGAACATTGCTGTTATTTCCAAACCCAACAATCTTCACAGATCGTTGTTTCTATCTTTTTTTCGTAACGCTTGTTGGGCAAATTATCGTAAAAATTGATGCCCGTAAGCTTTTGAACGCTATCTATGGTTACCGCATAATTTTGTAAAGGCGCTGGGTTTCTAAAATCTTCATGGGGCATAATAAATCCTATTCCCTTTACCTCACTCGAGGAATTGTAAACCAAAATCACTTTGTAAAAATATTCAGGTACTGATATCCTAGTCTTTGATTTGTATCCTTCGTTCTCTTTTTCGGTTAGCAAATCTCTAATAGAGGGTAGTTCGTTCCGCAATACAGGACCTGTAACAACATATAGAGTATCATATACTTCTGCCCATTTCCGAACAAGAGTTTCTAATTTTTTCCAAATACCGTCGTTGAAATTTTGTTTTTGCGGACTGATATTACTACAATAGAAAGTTTCTAATCGAGCCTCTCTCAGCCAACTCATATCTTCATTAGCACACAAATGCCCTCTGCTGTATTTAGAATTTGTATAATCCTCATGCTTTACCGTGCTGCCATTCTTCACAGTGGGGTCTACCTTAAAATTGGGTCTGTTTCCATCATCCTTCATATCTTTAATTCGCCTTTCTTTGCACAACATATAAGCCACCCAATCCGCTTGCTTGTGGGCATCATTAAAGAATAATGAAAACCCTATGTGTGAAACAATGTGCTCCGGTTCATTCGTATAAGGAATCTCTAAATTATTTACAGGAACAAAGACAGGGGTTAATTTTTTAAAATTACTAATATATAAACTGTCTAAATCTGTCTTACCTATTGTATACGGAATTTGAAATTTATAAAAAGGTTCTGCCATCATTTGTTGATCATCTTGTAAAGAAATTACAAAATCCTCAGTTTGATCATGGCGTTTTAATGTTAGAGTAAAATTCTCATAATCATCAAATACAAAATTAGCGACTTTCAAAAAGCAGCTATCATTTATTTCAGAATTCCAATGATAATGAACCCCCTGAAAATCTTCATTTTGGGATATGGGTTTTATTTCAGTAACGATAACCTCCGCCGGTACGCATGAAATAAGCGACAATGCTACAATTGCACAAAAAAACGTTAAAAAGTTTTTGCTGCTACTGTCAGCTGCTGTTTTTGTTGTTGTAAATTTTTGATACATAAAAAGGGGGTTTAAATTATGAATATTTTTTTGTTAGACGCAGGTGTTCGTCATTATTTTGAAGTGCAAAAATATTCTTTTTTATCAAATATTCTCAATTTCAATTCGGTTTTACTTTTTCTTCTTTACCAACAAACTTTTAATATCATTCAATTTCATCAACGCCTCCACCGGCGTGAGACGATCTACATCCGTATCCATAATCTGCTCCTTAATATCTAACAGGAGCGGATCATCTAAGTTGATGAAACTAAGTTGGTAACCGGCTTCTTTCTTTTCAATCACCGGTTTAGTGTCGGAGGTGGCGCGGGCGCTTTCCAATTGTTGCAGCACTTCTTCGGCGCGTCTCAACACGGCGTAAGGCATACCGGCCATGCGGGCTACATGGATGCCGAAGCTGTGCTCGCTGCCGCCTTGTTCTAATTTTCTTAAAAACAGTATTTTATTGTTAATTTCTTGTATGGTAATATGGAAATTTTTAATGCGCGGGAATTGCTCCGCCATGTTATTTAACTCATGGTAATGTGTGGCAAACAATACTTTAGCGCGGTATTGTTTGTGCTCGTGCAGAAACTCTGCAATAGACCAGGCAATTGAAACGCCATCGTAAGTGCTGGTGCCGCGCCCGATTTCGTCTAACAAAATTAAACTGCGGTTGGAAATGTTGTTCAAAATGCTGGCGGTTTCGTTCATTTCTACCATAAAAGTAGATTCGCCGGTAGAGATATTATCTGAAGCGCCAACACGTGTAAATATCTTATCAACAATACTTAAATGGGTGCTTTCTGCCGGAACAAAACAACCCATTTGCGCCATCAAAACAATCAATGCCGTTTGGCGTAATAATGCCGATTTTCCCGACATATTCGGTCCTGTAATGATGATAATTTGCTGATGGTCATTGTCTAAATAGAGATCGTTAGCAACATAGAATTGCCCGGGCGGTAACTGCTTTTCAATCACCGGATGCCTGCCGTTTTTAATTTTCAACGCCGTGCCTTCTTCAAAAATGGGTTTGGTATAATTGTTTTCAATGGATACCATCGCGAAGCAAAGCAACACATCCAAACGCGCAATGAGCCTCGCATTGTGTTGAATAGTAGGAATATAGTCGAGCATGCTCACTACCAAATCGTTGAATAAACATGTTTCTATTTCAATAATTTTGTCTTCTGCGCCCAAGATTTTTGTTTCCAATTCTTTGAGTTCTTCCGTGATGTAACGTTCCGCATTCGTCAGCGTTTGTTTGCGAATCCACTCGTTAGGCACTCTATTTTTGTGTGTATTCGTAACTTCTATATAGTAACCAAAAACGTTGTTAAATCCGATTTTCAATGAAGGAATGCCGGTTGCCATAGCTTCGCGCTGTTGAATTTGCGCCAAAATCGCCTTGCTGTTTTTGGTAATGGAGTTTAATTCGTCTAATTCCGAATCCACGCCGTGGTTAAAGACACGGCCTTTCGTGATGAAGATAGGTGTATTTTCATAAATCTCTTTTTCAATGCGTTGACATAATGAAATGATGGGATTTAATTGTTCGGCTATTTTTTTTAGCGCAGGATGTTGTGCAACCTGACATAATGTTTTCAGTTTCTCTACTGCACGCAACGAGCGCGCTAATTGCAATACCTCTCTGGGATTTACCTTTCCGGTGGCCACTTTGGATACCAATCGTTCTAAATCGCCCACCGACTTAAATGTGGTTCTGATATTTTCCGAAAGTTCTTCATTTTCAATAAAATACTTCACAATTGCCAACCGTTCTTCAATCATCACCTTTTCTTTGAGGGGCAGCACGAGCCATTTGCGCAGCATGCGTGAGCCCATCGGCGTTTGCGTTTGATCTAAAACTTGCAACAATGTAACCGCATTATCATGAGGCGAATGAATCAACTCTAAATTGCGCACCGTAAATCTATCCAACCACACATAATGCTCTTCTTCAATGCGATTTAGTTTGTTAATGTGTTGTATTTTATGATTTTGTGTTTCGTACAAATAGTGCAATGCGGCTCCGGCGGCAATAATACCGAGCGGCAGATTTTCTATCCCGAAACCCTTCAATGAATTGGTTTGAAAATGTTTGGTCAATAATTCGTAGGTAAAATCCTGTGTAAACACCCAATCATCAAACGTGGTCAACAACAATTTATCTCCAAAAAGCTCTTTAAAAATGCCGGTTTTATGTTTTTGAATGACCAATTCGGAAGGTTTGAAATTTTGGAGCAGCTTATCCATATACTCATGGTTTCCTTCCGCTACATAAAACTCTCCGGTTGAAATATCCACAAACGCGATGCCGCACAATTTATCTGTTAAGTGAATAGAAGCCAAGAAATTATTCTCTTTTTGCTCCAACACTTTATCATTTATGGAGACGCCTGGCGTAACCAATTCCGTAATTCCGCGTTTCACGATGGTTTTCGCCAATTTCGGGTCTTCCAGCTGTTCGCAGATTGCCACGCGCAAGCCCGCCCGCACCAACTTTGGCAAATACACATCTAAGGAGTGGTGCGGAAATCCTGCAAGTTCTACGTATTGCGCTGCGCCGTTGGCACGCTTGGTCAGCACAATGCCAAGCACTTGCGAGGTCCTAATAGCATCCTCTCCGAACGTTTCGTAAAAATCGCCCACCCGAAACAACAAAATCGCATCAGGGTGCTTCGCCTTGAATTGGTTGTATTGTCTCATCAAGGGAGTTTCGGCGGGTTTAGACATGGGAAATTAAGAATTAAAAGATTTTTGGGTTTTGAGGTGCAAAAATAACATTTTTTCTCTGTGTAATTCTGTGTTTTCCGTGTCTTTGTGCTGAATTCTTTTTACAGCACAGAGATACAGAGGACACGAAGTTACACAGATTTAGATTTCCAACTTAAAGTCTCCCCCCTCAGCCACGCCGCCCACTCTTTATGAGTTTTTGAACCATCAAAAGTACTATAAGAAATCGGATCCCCGAAGGTTATCGTAAACTTTTTCCCCTTTTGTTTTACCATTTCGTCGGGCAAGAGCAGCATCTCCAAATTAACTTTGATTCTTAGTTTTTTGCGCCAGTTGGCGATGCGATAAAACCGTTCGCTGTTTCTGCCTTCAAAAAAAACAGGGATAATATCACGTTGATAAGCCACCGCTTTTTGAATGATGGTTTTTTTCCACTCCAAATCCTGAATTTCGCCGTTTATTTTTCGGGAGCACAAACCTGCCGGAAAATAGAGCACTAAGTCGTTGGAGTCAAAAGCATTGTGTAATTCTTTTGCAGCGTCTATATTGTTTCTTCCGTGTTTGTTGATGGGAAGAAAAATGCTGTGCATCGGCTCAATTGCCATTAACAAATCGTTGACCGGAAATTTCATATCGGTGCGGTATCTGCCTATTACTGAAATCAATGCCAAGCCGTCAACGGCGCCCAACGGGTGGTTTGACACCACAATATAGCGCCCTTCTTTGGGAATTTTTTCTTCATTAACCACTGTGATAGAGGCTTGCGCAAATTCTTCTATGACGTATTTTGCAAACTCAATGGCATTAGCATGCTCGTGTTTTACCAAAAACCGGTTCATTGCATCTTGATGGATGAGTTTTTCAATCCAACGAATGATAAAACGCGGCAACCCTTTTGCCAATTTTTTGCTTTTGGAAGCGATGGTTTGTTTTACATCAATTTGTAATACGCTCATAATCTTTTATCTCTGAGATAGCCACAATAAAGGATCAAGGTGGGTAAACTCTTTCCAAATTTCGAAATGCAATTCATAAGTGCCTCTTTCCATGGTTTTTCCAATGGTGCCGATGTTTTGTTTAGCGGTTACCTTTTCATCTTTTTTTACGGAAACATGAGCTAATCCCTGATAAACAGTAATATATTCTCCATGTCGAATCATAACTACTTTTCCCACGCCCATATTGCTCATATCCAAAATGCCATACACAACGCCTTCAAAAACAGCACGTACCGGCGTGTTGGCTTCCGTTAAAATATCAATGCCTTTACTGTTCATCATCACGGAGGGCACGTCGGGATTTCTATAATTGCCGAAATAAGTGATGGTATTTCCTTTGATTACGGGCCAAGGGAGTTTTCCCTGATTTCCGGCGAAAGAATTGCCGGTTATTTTTTCTTCGGGTGTGTATTCCAACGTGGTAGATGAGGCTTCTTTGGCAGCAGGCTTGCCGGAGGTGGACTTGCCTGTTTCTGCCTTTTTCTTATTGGCAGCTAAAATTTCTGCCTCAATCGCTTTTTTAATCGCGGCATCTATCTCTTTTTGTTTGTTTTGTTTTGCTTTTAACTCATTTGCCAACTGCTTTTCTTTCTTTTTCAAATCGTTCAACACTTTTGTTTTTGAGGCTCTGTCTTTTTCCAACGATTGCACCTCAGTTTCTTTATTCTCCAATAATGAGATTTTTGTCTCTTTGATGCTTAAAATTTCCGCATTTTTTTGAGCAATTTCTTGTTGTGTGTTTTTGATCTCTTCCGCTTGGTGTTTCACATTTTCAGAAAAAATAGTAAAAAATTTCGCTCGTCGGTACATTTGAGAAAAATCATCAGCAGAAAGTAAAAATGTAATTTTATTGAGTAACCGTCTATTTTTAAAAGCCAAAAACACTACGCGCTCATAGTCGCCTTTCATGTGGTCAAGTTTTTTATCCAAATCTTGTGAAAGTTTGACATTCAAATCCGACTCCATTTCAAGATTATAGATCTGCTTATTCAATTCGGTAATCAATTTCTCGCGGTTACTGATCTGCTTTCTCAATAATGAGATTTGTTGCAACGAAGTGTTCTCTTTTTTTTGTGTTTCTTGCAGAAGCCGTTTAGTATCTGCAATTTCCGACTCCAAATTTTTCTTGTTGGCTTTCAATTGGTCGCTGGTTTGCGCGGCGCCGTGAAGCGCACAAAAAGTGCAGATAACCAACAAAAGGGATTTAAGGAAGCGCATTAATTTGTTTTACGAATTTCGGCAGCGAAAGTAGGATTTTTTTAGTGCTCTATCCCAAACTTCTTGAAAATTTTATCATTATTAATCACCTCCAGCGCTTTCAAAAAGCCCTCGTCTGTCATTAAAAAAATTTGGTATGCTTCGCCATAATTAAACATATTTCGGGCAATTTCAAATTTTAGCCCATCTTTAATAAAATCGTCGGCCCTATTCAAATTGCGCAAACGCATGGATTCGTTAAAAGATTGGGTAACAAACTCTGTGAGCATCTCTTTAAAATGTGTGCTGTTTTGTAGCTCTTCCAGTGATCTGTACAGTGAGTCTAATTCGGCGGCTTTGTTTTTTACAAATTGCTCGGCACGTTTAGAAAACTGAAACGGAATGGTATCCGTAACGCCTTCTTTACGCCCAAAATCCATCAATGCTTGAAAGCGTTGTTCCGAAACCTCAAAATTGTTTTTAAAATCCTCCATGGTTGGATATTTAGATAGCAACTGCTCTTTGTTGTTTTCCATGTAATCTAATGCGAATGAGCTGATGATCCCTTTCCTATACATTTCTGCCCACAATGAGGAGTAGCGTGAGGTATCTATCGGAATAAAAATATCGGGCATGATGCCGCCGCCGCCATACACCGTTCTCCCTTTAGCGGTTTGATATTTAAGCGAATCCGGAAATTTAATGCTGTCTGCGGTTAAAAGTTCTCCGTGGCGGGAACGGGATCTCAAATCATCAAAATAACTGTCCAAACCATCATCATAAGGACGTTGAATGTATCTTCCGGAAGGAGTGTAATATTTTGATATAGTGAGACGTATCTGTGCACCATCGGAAAGATAAATGGGTTTTTGCACCAATCCTTTTCCAAAAGTTCTGCGCCCCATGATGATGCCGCGATCCCAGTCTTGCACCGCTCCGGAAACAATTTCGCTGGCAGAAGCCGAGCCTTCATCTACCAAAATTACCAATCTTCCCTTTTGAAAATCGCCTCTATTGGTAGATTTGAACGACTCTCCGGTTTTTCGGAAGTTATCCGTATAAACAATCATTTTATCGGGACCCAAAAACTCGTCTGCAATTTCAAAAGCGGCTTGCAGGTAGCCGCCGCCATTTCCGCGCAAATCGAGGATGAGGTTTTTCATGCCGCGTGCTTTCAAGCGGGTCATCGCATCGCGAAGCTCTTGCGGAGAAGTTTGTGCAAAACGCTCTAAACGAATGTATCCGGTATTTTTATCTGCCATAAAATACACGTTGATGCTGTGCATCGGGATTTTATCGCGTATAATCGAAAACTCTAAAAGTTCAGGACTTCGCCCTCTTTTTACAAAAACAGTAACTTTCGTTCCTTTTTTTCCACGCAAATGATCTTGCACCCATTTGTTATTCAAATGTTTACCAACAGCGCTCGCCGTATCCACTTTCACAATCTTGTCGCCGGCTCTTAAGCCTACCTTTTCGGAAGGTCCGCCAATGATAACCTCCATCACATTAATCGTATCTCTAATAATTTGAAAAGTTACGCCGATGCCGTCGAACGACCCGATGAGCGGCTCGTTGGCTTGTTGCACGTCTTTTTTAGTAATATAGGCAGAGTGCGGGTCAAGCTCTTTCAGCATTTCTAATATCCCTTTTTCCACCAGCATATCAAAATTTACAGTATCTAAATATTGGTCATTTATGTGCTTCAGCAATTGTTGCATCTTTTGCGAATGCACTGAGTATGTGGTGTTTTGCGCAAAAGTGGTAATCGAAATCAGGAGGCATAACAGGAAGAGTTTTACTTTCATAGCTTTAATATTAAAAAATTGAAATTTAAACGTAAAAATTGGGGGTTTATTACACAGAGAAGGCACAAAGAGCACGGAGAGTTTGTATCTTAAATATCCCAAATTGAAATTGCATTTACTTCTCGTGAAAGCGGGAAAACATTATCGGTCAGACATATTAACGAGCCGTATCCTACTTTTTTACCAAAAGATTCTAAAACAGGAAAGTGTTTTATCATTTTCCGATCCGGAGTTGCTGTGCGTTTTATTTCGATAGGATAAAAAACACCGTTTTGGAATATCAATAAATCTATTTCTACTTGGTTGCTATCGCGGTAATAGTAGAATGGTGGATGTAAACCATTGTGTTTGTATGATTTAATGATTTCTGAAACGACAAAAGTTTCAAACATAGCGCCGCTCATGGCTCCGGAGGCAAGTGTTTCGGGTGTAGTCCAATCTGTTAGATAAGCACATAAACCTGTATCTAAAAAGTAGAGTTTCGGACGTTTGACCACCCTTTTTGTAATATTCTCATAATAAGGCTGTAACAGATAAACTATACCGGAAGTTTGCAGCACAGACAACCACGATTTTATCGTATTGAGTGAAATATCCATGGTGTTGGATATATCCGTCAGATTTAGCTCTTGTCCTGTTCTTGCCGCTATCACTTTCATAAAATTATAAAATGCTAACTCATTTCCGATATTTATCAATTGGCGAACATCTCGTTCGATATAAGTTTTTACATACGAGCCGTAGAACATCGCCCAAGTATCATCATCTTTCAACGTAATTTCAGGAAAAGAGCCCTTCCAAATGATCCGGTTAGTTTCTGCAAGCGATTTTCGGGATAAAATGCCCGGCGGTTCCGGAGAAGGCAAAAAAGGCTTTTGTAGGCTGCCCTTTCCCTCTTGTTCGTATATCGAAAAACCCATCAATTCTAATACAACTAAACGCCCTGCTAAACTTTCCGAAACACCTTTCATCAATAAAAACTGCTGCGAGCCGGTCATCCATACCTGTCCCGGCTCAACACCTTTGTCTATTAACATTTTTATATGTGAAAAAAGTTCCGGAGCATATTGTATTTCATCTATTAACAAAGGTAGTTTGTAGGTTTGAAAAAACAAATAGGGGTCTTCTTTCGCCATTTTCAAAGATAACATGTCATCTAAGGTAATGTATGTTCTATTGTCGTTGACTAAATTTTTCAAGACTGTTGTTTTACCAACCTGCCGTGTTCCGGTAAGTAACAAAGCTTTAAAATGCGTATCTGCCTTTTTTATAACAGATTCTATAGTTCTGTGTTTTAGCATGATATATTGTTTTTATGAAAATCTGCAATTCGACTGCAAAAATACATAAAATTTTTAATTAATCTACTGATTCCGTTAACAGTAATAGTATTACTTTGTACTATATAAATGCTCCCGATTGCCATAGAAGTACCACTTCTACAGCAAAAAAACTTCAAGATTATCACGGTGAATGACCGTAAGTGTGGAATTTTGATAAGTTTCAGTAAACTGTTTGGGGAATTTCACCTTTGCATCTGCATTCCATTTGAATTCATAAGCGGAAAGTTGTCCATCAGCTTCTTCCAAATAATCTATTTCTTTTTGTTCCACGGTGCGCCAAAACCAACTATTTACCCACAAGCCATTGTAATTCAAATGTTTTATTCTCTCAGAAATAATAAAATTCTCCCATAATGCACCTATATCCGTGCGCATTTCCACCTGTCGAAAATCAGCAATTAACGCATTGCGCAAGCCATTATCGTAGAAAAAGATTTTTCGCGTATTTTTCAATTCACTACGCAAATTTCTACTGTATGGTTGCAGGCGGAAAATGATATACGCCTGTTCGAGTATCATGATGTATTTTTCTACCGTTTTTCCATCTATACCACAGAGTTGCGCAAGTTCATTATACGACACTTGGCTACCCACCTGATATGCCAATGCCTGCAATAATTTGATGAGTTTGTCTGTTTTCTGAATATTGTCAAATTTTAAAATATCTTTATACAAAACACTATCTGAAAGTTGCTGCAAGAGTTCCTTCTCTTCGCCTTGATTATTCACAATATCAGGATAGTAACCATAGACAAGGCGATGGTTGAGCATCATTTTTTCTTGAAGTAATCCGTGATGATTCACCATTTCGGCAAACGAAAGCGGGAACATTTGATATTGCCATTTTCGTCCGGTAAGCGGCTCATTAATTTTATTTGCTAACTCAAACGACGAACTGCCTGTTGCCACAAGTTGAATATCGGGCAAGTTGTCGGTTATTAATTTGAGTTTCAAACCGATATCTTCAATACGTTGCGCCTCGTCGAGTACTATTGTGCTTTGTTTTCCAATCAATGCTTTTAAACGTGCAGCCGATATGTTTGAAAATAAGTTGCGCACTTCGATTTCGTCGCCGTTAAACCACAGCGCATTTTCTGAAAAAATCCGTTTGAGCAATGTCGTTTTGCCAATTTGACGTGCTCCCATTATAATAATTGCTTTTCCCTTACCGATTTTTTTTCTAATTTGATTTTCAATTTGTCGTTCTATCATGGCAAAAAATTTCGGCAAAAATAATATTTGTTTTTGAAATTCCGAAAATATTTACTTTTTTTCGGAATAGAATCCTTAAAAATGGAATTTTTTTCGGAAATTTATTTCTGTGAAATTTGCTTTCCTCTCTGTTTATACACATAATAAAACACCTGCGGCAACACCGTAAACGACAGTACCATACAAATCAAAATTCCTCCTACAATCATAATAGCCAACGGTTTTTGAATTTCGGAGCCCATGCCGGTGGAGATTGCGGCGGGGAGCAAGCCCACCGAGCCCATCAGCGTAATCATCAGCAGGGCGCGTAAACGGATGCGCACAGCTTCGTTGATGGCAAATTCGATGTCGCGGCTTTGTTGCAGCAGCGTTTTCATTGTTGACGTGAGCAAAATGGAGTTGGTGGAGATAATTCCAAATAAAATCACAAAACCAATGCCTGCCGATATGCCGAACGGAATGCCGGAGATCCACAAGGAAATAAAGCCGCCGATGAAGGCGTATGGGAAAGCGCTTGCCGCAATAAGCGTGTCTTTTACCGTGCCGAAATTCATGTAGAACAGGAATAATAACAGTAGTAACACCGCCGGTAAAACGATGGAGAGGCGTTGGGTTGCCCGTTGCTGGCTTTCAAATTCGCCGGCCCATTCGATTTTGGTAATGTGTTGTGATTGCGCCCCCACCCGCGCCTGCGCCTCCGCAATTGCCGACCCCAAATCCCTGTCG
>WQWP01000025.1 GCA_009787485.1 Lentimicrobiaceae bacterium
CTGCTAAATTGTTTAATATATTGGCAGGAGGCAAAAGAAGCCACAACGCACGCGCGCAGGCCTCGTCGGCAGGCGATGCGGACGCGGCAGTGCGGTGGGCTTTCTGCCGACTTGACTTTTTTGGTACTTTTTTTGTCAAGAAAAAAAGAAGTGAGAAAATAAGAACCTCTTTAAAATAATATTTTTGCACCTAACTTTAAAGAACTCCCTCCTTTGAAAACATGAATTTGCCCTGTCAGCTTTTTTCTGAAGACCGCTACGCCTACAACCTGAAAAAGATAAAATTTTCTAAGAATAGGTAATATGTTAAAAAGTATATTGAAGATACGGAATGGCTTATTAAGGAGCAACTAAATACTAATAACATCATGAAGAAAAAAGAATTGACTTTATTAATAATTATTATTTGCATTGGTATATGACATTGATCGTTGCAATGTTGATAATGGTTTACAAAAAAGAGAATGAAATCGGCTTTAAGACAGCTAAACGCAGAATAGAAATTGAGCTACAGGAATTAACACTTGCAACAGTGGTGGGACTGACAAATGGAGATTTAAGTAAACTAAAATGCCTAAATATCAACTTACTTGCAATTTTCTGCTACTAAGGTGTTTCTGTTGTTTGAATAAGGTGTAAATAAGGTTTTTCTTTGACCGATTATCACAAAGCGCTCGTATTTTTATTCTATTTATCGTATTTTTAGACTGATCCAAAAAATCTTCCGAACACGACTGGGCGTTGCCCCGTGCTGAGATATGTAAGAGCTTCGCCCTTTTATTGCGTAAACTTCTAACTTTTCTACAAATAACTTAAACGGAACTCAGGTTAATATATTGGCAGGTGGCAAAAGAAGCCACAACGCACGCGCGCAGGCCTCGTCGGCAGGCGATGCGGACGCGGCGGTGCGGTGGGATTTCTGCCGACTTGACTTTTTTGGTACTTTTTTTTCAAGAAAAAAGTACGTATAAAATTAATATTCAATTATTTATATAGAGACTTGCCTTGCAAAGGTCTCAGAGAATAAATTTAGCTCATACACAATGTGTTATGAAATTCACATTTCACAACCGCCCATCTATCTGCCCCCTATCCGCAACCCCCTTCACATCATACACCACACAGCTTGATTTTCCAAAATCGCGCAAGTTAATTGTTTTAAACTCATTATGCGCAACCGCTAAAATAATAGTGTCAAACTTATGCTTTAAAAAATCAATATTGCCCGTTTTAATAGCAATATTATATTCTTCTTCAATCTCTTGAGCATTTGCATGCGGGTCGTAAATGGTGATGTTAGAGGTATATTCTTTTAATATCTTATAAATATCCACTACGCGGGTGTTTCTTATATCGGGACAGTTTTCTTTAAAAGTGATACCCAAAATTAAGATGTGGGCGTCTTTTATCAAAATACCTTTTTTATTCATCAGTTTAATGACCTGGTTGGCAACATACTCGCCCATTCCGTCATTCAGTCTTCGGGCTGCCGACATTACGCGGGGCATCACGCCATAATAGAGCGCTTTCTCAATTAAATAGTAAGGGTCAACGCTGATGCAGTGGCCGCCCACTAATCCGGGCGACAACTTAATAAAGTTCCATTTCGATGCGGCGGCATCAATCACTTCGTGGGTATCTATTTCCATGGCGTTGAAAATTTTGGCAAGCTCGTTCATAAACGCAATATTCACATCGCGCTGTGCATTTTCAATAATTTTTGAGGCTTCCGCCACTTTGATGGAACTTGCTTTAAAAGTACCGTTGAGCAGCACGGAATTGTACAGATGATCCACAAAATCTGCAACCTCCGGCGTGGAACCCGATGTTACCTTCCTGATCTTTTCAACAGTATGCTCTTTGTCGCCCGGGTTGATTCTCTCCGGCGAATACCCGGCAAAGAAATCCGTATTGAAAGTCAATCCGGATACTTTTTCTACAATAGGCAAACATATCTCTTCCGTAACCCCGGGATACACGGTAGATTCATAGATTACGATGCCTCCTTTTGAGATCACTTTTCCAACCGTTTCGCTCGATTTTTGCAAGGGCATCAAATCGGGGCGGTGATTTTCATCTACCGGAGTAGGCACGGCTACCACAAAAACGTTGCAGTCGCGCAAATCATCAATGTGGCATGTACAGAACAGCCCGTTCTGTAAGGCTTGTTGCAACAGGTGCTCTTCCACTTCGAGGGTATCGTCGTGCCCGCTCATCAACATTTTGACGCGCTCCGGATTGATGTCAAAACCAACCGTAGGGTATTTTGTAGAAAAGAGGCGGGCAAGGGGTAAGCCCACATAGCCTAAGCCGATGATTGCGATTTTTGTATTCATAGTTAAAATTTAAGATTTTAAGATTTAAAGATTTAAGGTGTGAGGTGTGAGGTGTCCTCTTTCTCCTTTCTCCCTTCTCCATATTTTTCCATAAACGAAATAATTTTATAAACCAACACGGCCGCCAGCACATCCGAAATCTTGTTCTCCTTTTGGGGGCATAGTTCCACCACATCAAATCCCACCACTTTTTTAGATTTAAAAAGCAGTTCTAAAAACGTGAGTGTTTCGTACCACAACAAGCCGCCGGGTAGGGGAGTGCCCGTTGCCGGAACAATGCTCGGGTCGAAGCCGTCGAGATCAATTGTGAGATACACATGCTCCGTCAGCCGGTCTATCGCTTTTTGCATCCATTCGGTTTTTCCGCAAATGTTGTGGGCGTAAAAGATGTTTTCCGGAATGATGTTATTTTTTTCTTCGATGCACACGTTTCTGATGCCTATCTGCACCACATTGGCTACTTCTTGAGCGCGGCGCATTACGCAGGCGTGGTTATAGATGGATCCGTTGTAGCTATCGCGCAAATCAGCGTGCGCATCAATTTGTAATACAGAGAGATTCGGATATTTTTCAGCAAAAACTTCGATAGCGCCAATGGAGATGGAATGCTCTCCGCCCAGCAAGCCTATTTTTTTGTTTTGTTGCAAGAAAAAAGAGACTCTTTCTTTAACGGCTGCCTGCATTGCTTCCGGAGAAACAGAAGGAAACGGAGGTTTATCAGTATAAATACCAAACTTATACGCCTCCAAGTCTGTCTGAATATCGTACAATTCAATCGAATCGGAAGCATCAATGATTGCCTGCGGGCCTTTTTCCGATCCCTTAATATAGGTACTCGTACCATCGTAAGGCACCGGAATCAACACATATTTAGCAGTTTCCATGTCGGCAAAACGAGAAGGCATATCCAAAAAATATTCCATATTCAATATTCCATATTCAATAATTATAACGGGTCTGCAAAAATAAAAAATCGTAACAATCGTTACTTACATTATAGAAAATATTTTTAGAAAAAAAAATTGAGCTACAATGCCGAAAAAAATATCTTTTCTTCTTCTTTTTTTATTTTTGATGGAAATTTGTTTTGCGCAATTGGGTATGGGTGGAAGTTACGTGTATAATTTTAGGGAGCAAAAATTCTCTGCGCGGCTGGCGGGTTTGGGCGGCACACTCATCGCCGTGCACGACAATGATCCGTCGCTCATTATGCACAACCCTTCCATGATTGCGCCTAAATTTAACACTTCGTTGTTGGTGCATGCTACCGATTATTTTGGGCACACCGGAAATGTTGCCGCCATGTATTCGCAAACTTTTAACAAAGTGGGCAGTTTTGCCGCAGAAATACGCTATGCCGGATACGGCACATTTATCCACACCGATGAAACCGGCTATGAGTTGGGCACATTTTCCTGCAACGATGCCGGGTTCACCTTAGGCTGGGGGCGTCCCTTAGACAGCGCGTTTTCCATTGGCGCAAATCTGAAAATGATGTACAGCAGCTACGAAATGTACTCCTCTTTTGGACTGGCAGTGGACGTTGCCGGTAGTTATTACAACGAAAAAAACAATATCTCGTTAGCGATTTTGTTCAGAAATATTGGAGGCGAATTGAAACCGTTTGTGGAAGGAAAGCGCAATTGGGCGCCGTTTGACATACAATTTGCTTTTTCACAACAACTTAAGTTTGTGCCGATTCGTTATCATATCGCCTTACATTCTCTTTACAAATGGGAAATGAGTTATATAGGTTCTAATGATCCTACGTTAGAAATTGATGCCATCACGGGCGAGCCGAAGTACCCATCAACATTTAATCGGGGAATAAATAACTTTTTCAGTCATATCAATTTTGGGTTGGAAATAATTCCTATAAAATATCTTTCGCTTTTTGTAAGCTATAATCACCACCAAAACAGAGAGATGCGTATTCCGCAGAGAAAAACTATGGCAGGTTTTGCCTACGGATTTCAATTAAATATTAACTCCATTCAATTTGGTTTTTCGCGCTCGCATTATGCAGCGGGGGCTACGCCAAATTATTTTACTTTTTCTTTAAATATTAATGACTTGTCGCAGATTTCGAAGGAGAAGAACAAGAAGAAATTGGAGCGGGTTAATTGATAGGCGCGCCGATGACGCGGATTATGAGGATATACGCAGATTTAATTATTAATTATTAATTTTCCTATATAGATTCCGTTTTTTCGGACTTGGAGGATTCGAGTATCATTCACAATCACAGGCTCTTTCAAGAGCAGATGGTTGTGCCCGCCGATAATAACGTCAATTCCGGGAACCTTTTCTGCGATGTCAATATCAGTAATATCACCATTATATTCCGCTTTAATTCCTAAGTGAGAAAGGCAAATAATGATATCGCATTGCTCGTTATTTTTCAAAATATCCACCATTTTTTGTGCGGCGGCAATGGGATCTAAAAAAGTCACTTCTTGATAATGGTTAGGCATGAGCACCTGTTTCATATCGAGCAACAACCCGAAAAACCCAATTTTTTTACCATCCGTATGGATGATAGTGTAAGGCTTTACTAATTTAGCAATTTTTTTATTTTTAAATTGATAATTAGCGCAAACGATTTTAAAATCAGCAAGTTTCAAACGTTTTGCAAGCGCTTTCGATCCGTTATCAAATTCATGATTTCCCAATGTTACCACATCATACCCCATTTTATTCATCAATTCTATTTCAGGAACTCCTTTAAAAAGATTGAAGTAAGGTGTTCCTTGTGAAAAATCGCCGGCATCCACCACAATCGTGTTGGGGTACTGGTTCCTTGTTTCCTGAATGAATGTGTAGCGGCGCACCACACCCCCAACATTACCAACCCCCGGCTCGTTGTAGGATTCTAAATGGCTGTGGGTGTCGTTAGTGTGTAAGATTACGATAGGAGAGGATTGCGCAAAGAGGGAGAGAATAGAAAAAAAATAAGGTAATGAGGTTAGAATTAATCTGATACATTTCATTGCTACTAAGGTTGTTTTGTTAATAAAATAAGGTGTAAATTAGGTTGAGTTTATCGTTTTAAAAGATCGAATACGGTTTTCACCGGATTAAACGTCCCTAATGGCACTTCCACAAAAATAGTAATCCAATCTGCCATGGCGCCGTTCCAAAGTCCGGGCAGTTCCATCGCCTTCAATGTTCTGCCTTCGTACGATTTTTCGGAAATAAAGCCGGTGTGGGAGTCTATATATTTGTTAAGGTCAAAGAACTTGCCATGCACATCTTTATAACAGCAAAACATATCCACCGGATTGAAATGTGAGGCGGAGGCTAAAAATGCTTTTTGTTCAGGATTGCTCATGTCTATTTGTGAAGATTCTACGATTTGCAGCGCGGTTTCTCCTTTGCGGTTGGTTACCCAAAAGGGACCGCCGCCCGGCTCTCCCTCGTTTTTCACTACGCCGCAGATGCGCATAGGGCGGTGCAGTTTTTTTAACACCTCCTCAGGTGTGGGGTTTTCGCACTCAAATTGAATCATTAACTCACTTTTCGCAAACAAAACAATCTCTTTTAATTTTTCAGCAATGATCTCTTTTTGTTTGCCGTCAGTTTTAACTGACGGCAATGAAGCCTCACACCTCATACCAATTAGCAAACTTTGATACTCAAAACTCTTTTCCTGCAGGTAGAGCAGGTATCCTGCCAGGGCTTTCTTATATAAAATAGTGGTATTTAATTTATCTTCTGTAATTACATTATCTATATTTTTTACGAATACTAAATCGGCGTGAATTTGGTTCAGGTTGGTGATGAGTGCGCCGTGGCCGCCCGGGCGAAACAGCAAGTAGCCGTTTTTGCATCGAAACGGCGTGTTGTCTAATTCTGCCGCCAACGTATCCGTAGCAGGCGCCTGAATGGAATAAGTAATCTGATAGGTAACGCCGAACCTTTGCTCATACTTCTCTTTTACTCTCGCTACCAGCTCGTCGAATTTGTCTAAATGATCGAACGAAACAGTAAAGTGCAACCTGCAAATGCCATCTCCGCTACGGGCATAAATTGCCGATTCTACCAAATGCTCTTCCAAAGCGGTGCGAGACTCATCCTCATATTTGTGAAATTTTAGTAGTCCTTTGGGAAGATTGCCGTAATTCAACCCCTTATCTTCCAATAAATATTCAAAGGGAATTTTAGATTTAACATCTTTAACCACCTCTTCAAACGAATCTACGGTTTGTTCAATATGTGTTTTCAGGTCGTTAAAAAATGGAAAATCTTTCAGTTTCTCCAAATAGTATTTGGCTTTATCGCTCAGCGGCGTGGCGTCTGCCTGCAATGCCTCGTACAAATCTTTAAACATTCGTGAAGCAGCGCCCGAAGCCGGCACAAACTTAACCGTTTCTCTGTGTTGTGCCAACAACTCATAAACGCCAAGCCAGTGCAACACTTCCTGATCAGTAAACCGAACAATGCCGTCGCCGATTGAAACATTTCGATGAATATTTGCAAAATCAAAGCCTGTTTTAAAAAATGCGAACTGCTTTTCCACATCTTTGGGATCACTGCCGCGTTGTGCCATAAAAACCAAATCTCTTGAGGTAAAATCAATCATAATTTTATAAATTTGATACGCCACAAAATTAAATATTATTTCTTAAAAACAAATTGTTCGTAACTTTCTGAAAAAAAACTCGCTGTTGCATTATTATATTAATAAAAATATATTTTTGCGTGCTAATAGCATGTATTGGAATGTGTTTAATAACACAAACGGGTTGGGATGTTATATTAGTTGCTAATCATTTGATTTATAGAAAAATAATTGGCAGTTTAAAGTGTAAAGTAAGCGATATAAACGATAATTATATGTATAAATAATATTAACCAAAATCTTTTAACTTATGAAAAAAATTCTATTTTTAAGTTTTATTTGCCTAGTGTTTGCTATCTTTTCGAACACTGCAAGAGCACAAGAGTGTTGTTTTTATCTTGAGCAAATGCCCGAACAAGTGTTGTCTGACAAAGAAGGCGCGCAGTTTCACCTGAATAAAGTAATTCCGGGTGTGAACAACGGCGTAGCGGAATATTACTATTTCCGCTTTGAAAATTGCTTGAATCCAAAAACAAAATTATCAATTGACTGGGAATTTCTCGTTAATGGCGAAGAATGGGATAAACCGTTGAATGCCACAGCTACAAATCCGAGAAATCTTATTAATGTTGAGATTGAGTGGTTCTTACCTCTTATTAATAATGTAGAATATAAAGGAAGCGGCCCGATCTTGTCGGGAATGGGACTTGAATCTAAACTATCTCCATTTACTATTATCGACGGTGTGAAACGTGCGGTAAAAACCGATTTCCCCGGAACTATTGATAATTCTCCGGACGGATTCCTATACGGATATTTTAACCCCTATAATGGAACACCGCGCTGGTATAACTTCTGGTATGCCGATTTCTTCGAATGGGCCTGTGCAAATAACTATTTCCGGATAAAAATTACCAGATATAGCACAGATGATATTCAGATAAAATTCAAATTAATGGAACGCACAGGAGGATTTGAATTTAATAATCATTATATTCCAAATCAACAACAAGATTATATGGGTGGACACAATGCTGCGCTTGTTGGACAAATTGGAGGCTTTGACTTTGGAGAACCTAAATACAAAGATAAAGAGATTGTAGTTTGTGCAAATGAAATAGTGGAATATGGAATAGACATGGAAGGAAATCCTTATGTTTTTGAAAATCCAAATGGCCCGGAAGGAGCTTATGAGATGCAAGCATATGTTTATTTCTATAATCAAGATCTACCATGTCCGAATAATATTGACAAAATAGTTGACCTTACTATCATCTGGCAAGCATTACCAATTGTAACATTTATTGTGGATGCCGAACCTGTGGATGGTGTTTTCGAAATTTGCCTTGTTGATGGAGAAAATAAATTAGATATTGAATTAGGTGTAGATCCCGAAGATGGCGACTATACCTATTTTATTAAAAAACATCACAGGTTATTGAATAAAAATAATGCGCCGGAAATAGAATGGAAAGTTCCGGGAGTTGGAGAATATATTTTTACAGGATATGTAAAAGACAATGTAACAGGTTGTTTCTCTCTTAAAAAGACTTTAGACGTTATAGCACATAAAGCTATTATGGTTGATCTAGATTATTCCGAACACCGCCCGGGTTGCCGCGATAATGAGCTGGGTTGGGCTACAATGACCTCTACTGATGACTACAGTTATCTATTTGGATATTCTATAGGCGAACTCACAATATATGCTCCCGACATTGCCACAGAATATACTTTCGAAAATTTACTTGACGGAGATTATATTTTCTTTGCTATTGACGTAGAAACGGAATGTATTAGAGAATTTCCCCGCACCATACTACCATTCCCCACAACTCTAACCGCAACCGCAACACCCAATCCCGAAATGGTTGAATGTTTTGGCGGTACAGTTATTGTAACAGTTCAAGGTGTTGATGGAGTACCTCCGTATGCTTATTTCTATGAAGAAGAACAATTTAGTGGCGTAATTGAACTGCCCGCCGGCACCTATGAATTTACAGTAATGGATGCCGATGAATGTTCATATATTGTAGAACTCGAAATTTTGGAACCGGCACAATTATTCGCCGATGCAGAATATCAGGATTATCTTGATTGTTTTTACAGTGTAACAGATGTCGTTCTTTCTGGTCGCCAAGGAACAGGAACTCCTCCTTACAGATACTTTTACATAGATGCTGAAGGTGCTGTAATAGCGCTTGAAGGCAATACGATGGAAGTAGGTACCGGAGAGCACTTATTCAGAGTGATAGATGCCAATGATTGTGAAGCTGATGTGGAAGTTATTATTACTTCGCCTACTGAATTAATAGCAGACGTAGAACCATGGGACGAAATTCTGTGCTTTGGAGATAGTACCGATGTGAAAGTTATTGCATGGGGCGGTATAGAAGGTTATGATGGCGTTGGAAACTACTGGAGAAAAGCAGGAACCCATACGTTTACCGTAATTGACGCAAATGGCTGTGAAGCAACTACATCTATTATAATAACCGAACCTCCTCTATTAATTCCTACGCTCGTTGGAGAACCTGAAGTTTTATGCTATGGCTCAACTACAACAGTTACTCTCCTTATTGAAGGTGGAACTCTTCCTTATTTCTTTGAAGGAAACGAAATTGAAGGCGTGGAAGAGTTAATTGCAGACGAACTGCAAACAATATATTTACTCGACATTGAAGGTGTTACCGCCGGAACCCATATCTTTACAATCACTGATGGCAATGGATGTATTGCAGAAATAGAGGTTACTGTAGGAGATCAGGATGAATTAATTCTAACCCCAATAGAAGATCTACATGTAGTATGTAAAGGCGATGAAGCAATTTATACTATTATGGTTGAAGGTGGTGTGCCGCCTTATTTCTACGAAGGAGACGAACTTGAAGGCGATGAATTTGTAGTTAATCTGTTAGCCGGAACACATACTATTATTGTGTTTGATGATAACGGATGTGATGTAGAAATAGAGATAATTGTAGAAGAACCCGAATTTCCATTGACTTTAGAACCATACATTGACGTAACCGACTCTATTTGGTGCTTTGGCGGAACAGCAATAGTAACCATTAACGCCGAAGGCGGAGAAGAGCCCTATGTATTTTATGTTGGCGAAGATGGTGAGGAACAAACCGAAAACACATTTGTATTAGGTGAAGGCGATTATACATTCTTTGTAAAAGACAATAGAGGATGTATTGAATATTACGACTTTACTGTAACCGAACCGGATTCATTATTTGCAGAAGAAAGTTATACTTATGTTACATGTACCGAAGACTTAGCATTAGTACATATTATCGTAGAAGGTGGCGTTGAACCATATACATTTTGGTGGGATGATGGAGAAGAGTTTGATAATGAAACAGGAGAGGAGTTAGAACCGGGCGACTATACAATTACTGTAATAGATGCTAACGAATGTGAATTTGAACTGAATTTTACTGTTCTCTCACAAAATGTTTTAAGAATAGAAGCCGAAATCACCGAAGCGATTTTATGTAAAGAAGAGTTGGCAATTGTAACAGTAACTGTTGAAGGTGGAACAAAACCCTATACAGTTACCTGTGTTGAAACCGGAGATAAATTTGAAGATGTTACCGAGGAAACAGTAATCTTTGAACTTCCGGCCGGAGCTTATACATTCAAAGTAGTAGATGCCAGCGAGATCCTTTGTGAAAAAACTACAGATACACTTATAGTAACAGAGCCTGATGCAAAATTAACCGCAGTGGCAGCTATCGTTGACCCAATTTTGTGTTTTGGCGAAAATGCAACTATAGAGATTACAGCAGCAGGTGGCACCGGAGAATATACTTTCTACTATGGCGAAATCTCCAATACTACCGGTATATTCCAAGTTTATAATGATGATGTAGAATTAGAAGGTATTAATTCCTCATTCAACGTTGAATTTATAGTTGTAGATGAAAAAGAATGTACATTTACGCTTACATTTACAGTGACACAACCCAGAAAATTAAAAATTACACCTCCAATAAGTGTTGTAGAACCTATCTTGTGCTTTGGTGGCATGGGAAGAGTACACGTTATGGCAGAAGGCGGAACAGGATTAATTTACGGAACAGGTAACTTTGAAGTATTAGCCGGAAAGCATATTTATACTGTAAACGATGAAAACGGATGTACTGCAACAGATTCAATTATTGTAACCCAACCGGATAAATTGCTCCTCGACTATGAGATCTCTACAGAGATTGACTGCTTCGGAGGAACAGCAGTTGTAACCATTATGATAATGGGTGGTACTGCTCCTTTCTACTATGACGGAGCGGAAATTGATGGTGAGGAAGAGTGGGTTGCCGACGAACTATTGTATGTAGCATTTGATATTCCGGGTGTACTTGCCGGAACTCCTACCTTTACTATTACAGATGCTAACGGTTGTGTTGCAACTATTGAAGTTGAAGTAACAGAACCCGAACTATTAGTACTCGAAGCTGTAATATTAGAAGGTGATGAAGTAAAATGTCATGGCGAAACCGCAACAATTACTCTTAATGCAGTTGGCGGTACGGAAGAATATACCTTCTTCTTTGATGGTGAAGAATTAGAAGGCAATACTATTCAACTTCCTGTTGGTACTGAACCATACCTGTTTACAGTGATAGATGCAAACGGATGTGAAGCTATTGTTGAATTTGAATTTGAAGAACCAGACCCCATTGAAATTGTTTTTAATGGACCCGACAATATTTGCCCAGAAACTACTACAACGCTTACGGCTGAAGTAGAGGGCGGAATACCTCCTTATACTTATTTATGGAATACAGGCGCAACAACAGCCACCATTACTAACCTTCAAGGTGGAACCTACACTGTTGAGGTTACCGATGCAAATGACTGTGTAGTTGAAAAATCACATACAATTTCATATTTTGAAGATGTAATTGTTGAAATTGAAGCAATTAAAGCGTGTGCAGATCCTGAGATTATGGTTACTGTATCCTCCTCTGCAAATGCTACGATAACAATTCAAGGATATGATGCAGAAGAAAATGTAGTAATCGAAAGCCTGTTTGAAACTGTTGCAGTAGTTGCCGGTATTCCGCAAACTGTTCAGTTTGTTTATAGCAGCGGAACTGCTGACTTTATCTATTTTATTGCTACAGCAAGCGTTGAAGGTATCCCATGTGACTTTACAGATGCTTCAGAAGAGATTAACTACAACAATATTCCAAGATTTTATGCTTATGCAGAGCCATGTGGAAACACACCCGCTCCCGCATGCCTTGATCTTAATTATAAAGAAGTATATTTAGAAACGCCGGTAAACCACTATTTCCGCGTAATTGATTATTGTAAAACAGCAAAAGACTTACACTTATCAGTTCAATTTACATATAAATATCAAGCCCCAGGAGAAGAAGGGTTTATTGAGATAGGTACATCCGAAATTTCTAACTACTTATTTACAGCCAATGGAAGTTTCATGCGTTATCTAACACCTATGACAGGATGTGGATCAGATGTTAACTATAGCCATGTCTCCGGTAATGCTTTCTTCCCGCTTCCGGGTGTTGTTAATGGCGGATGGAACTGGCAAAATAATCAATACAACTTCTTTACGCTCATTTTCTTCGATAATAGAGAAATTACAGTTCAACTTCCCGGATTTAGTGTTCCTGGAACATATCACATTGATTATGAATTGGTAACACACTTTAGCAAAGGCACAAAAGTTCCGTATGGTAATAAAATTGATAATAATTGCGCAGGTCGCCTTGTTGGAGGTAACGGCTTCTATACCGCTTCACCAGGCTTCGATGCAGTAGTATTGGCAGCAAAAACCATGATTATTGAAGTACAAGACCAAAAAGATCCTTTCGTTGATATCCCTGAAGTACTTGTAGCTGATGCTACCATATATCCGAACCCGGCAACCGACAATATTAATATTAAAGTTGAAAATATTGAAGGCCCTACACAAGTACGCATTATAACTATGAATGGCCAAACTGTTCTTAATCAACAAGTCGATTTTGCAAAAGATGGAGTAAATATCAAGCTTCCTGATTTGAATCCGGGAATCTATTTTGTAAACATCACCTCTAAGGATGCCGTACTTACACGCAAATTAACCATTGCACCTAAATTCTAATAGAATAACCCAAAACGAACGGCTGCTCAAAAGGCAGCCGTTTTTTATTTTCTTTCACGCAAAGGCGCAAAGGCGCAGAGGAAAAAAAACTTTGCGCCTTCGCGTCTTTGCGCGAAAATTTAAAACCACTTCATCTTCCTAAAAATAAACACAATAAAAATAGACAACAATAAAGTAGCCCCTATCACCACATAAAACCCCGGGTTATAAATAGTAGTTCCTCTTTCCAAATTCATACCATAATAACTCGCGATCAAAGTGGGCAACATGAGAATAATAGAAATGGAGGTTAACCGTTTCATCACCACGTTTAAGTTGTTGGAAACCACTGCAGCAAAAGCATCCATCATGCCTGCCAAAACCTCGCTATAAACATTGGCTGTGGTGCGCGCTTGCTGCATTTCAATTTCAACATCTTCAAATAAATCAGCATCATACTTCATGTGACGTTGCTTTAAGATACTGTGAAATTTCTGCAACAAAATTTCATTACCCCGTATGGAAGTGATAAAATAGACCAATGTTTTTTCCAAACGCATCAACTCCAACAACTCTTCATTTCTAACAGAACTTTGTAATTGCTCTTCTGCATCTTTGATTTCATAATTGATCATTTTCAGATATTTCATAAACCATACTGTAGCTGAAAGTTGAAGGTGAAGGATGAGGTCGGCGGCATGCTTTTCCTCAAAGTTTTTCCGGCGCGTGTATTTGATGAAATCTTCCATCATTTCTACTTCGCTGTGGCAAACCGTGATGAACTTTTCTCCGGAAGTTAAAATGCCGAGCGGAACTGTAGAATAAAGGTTTTCCTGTTCTAACGACTTATAAGGCACTCGCAGCACAATCAAGCGCCAGCCATCTTCGTACTCTACACGAGGGCGCTCTTCGTTATCTTCAATGTCTTTCAAAAACGCTTCGGGAACTCCGAATTCTTCAGTTAAAAAAGTTTGTTCCTCAGGGGTGGGGAGCATTACGCACACCCAAGCTTTCGAAGAATATTTTTCCGCTTCGTAAAAGCCGTTTTTACATACTAAATATTTGATCATCGCTTCTTTTTTTAATGGTTTTACATTTGCCGAAGCGATAGTATAAATGCATCAATATCGCTGCGACTGGTTTTTCATTTTACTACAAGGCCATCCGTCGTCCATGATATTGTTATTTTTTAAGTGAATAAAACAGATTGCTGTTTTGCGCCGCGAATATACACAAAAATTAATGCGCTAAAATTGAACAGCTAGCCCAAAGTGAATTTTCCCTGATTTAAATGAAATAGGATTGTCCAATTGTTTGCCTAGTGCATAACTCAAATAAAACAACCCGGCTTTGGTGGTAAATGTAACTCCGGCGCCAAATCCGAACGGGAAATCATGCATATAATTACCGGTAATTCTTTGTTCATACCAGGCGCCGTTAAAAAATGCGTTTAAATAGGCAATTTTCGCCATTAAAAAACGTAACTCCACCAATCCAATTCCGTAACTTGAAGCGCGGATGGAGAGGTCGTTAAAGCCTTGCAGAGAGTGCATGCCGCCAATACGAAACAACTCATTCATTAGATTTTGCTTGCCAAACATGCCGCCGCCCTCAACGCCCAAAACCACTACCCAACGTTTATGCAAAGGAATATAGCCCCTTATTTTTCCGTACACCCGATACCGCATCGCCAACAAATCCGCATCTTCGTCACTACCGGCGGCATTGTGGTTTTCCATAATTTTTCGGGTGCCTACTGCCATACTAAGATTGACCTCATAGCCTTTGCGCGGATTGTAAATATAATCGAGATTCCTAAAACGAAAAGCAAATCCGTACATTGATTTTCTATAATCGGAAAACGACAAATTTGCATTTTCATACAGCGTTTTATCTAAGATGTTTGAAGTGGCAAAATCGAAATACACACGCGCAAAATTATATCCCCGAAATGAATAATTTAGTCCGATGATGTAATTCATATTCAGATAAGTAGTGTCTTTTTTATCCAACAAAAAAAGCCCGTCAACGCCCAGCGGTGTACTAAAAAGATAGGGGAAGTTGGCTTTCAATTCTAAAAACTGAGAAAAACGCTCGGTGGCGCGCCATTGCAAATCAATAGTTTCCCCGATGGTAAACAGGTTGATTAAATGCAAGTTCAGCTCTCCCGAAATCGCAATTTTTCCGGTAAGATCATTTACAGGTACCAACCCGATGTACCCATCAAATTGATTCACCCGTTTTTTATCTAAAAAAAGATACAGAGAAGCTTTGTTTTCGATAAATTCTATGTTAGAAAGTTGTGTCTCAGTCGCAAAAGGAATTTCTTGAATTAGTTGAGGAATCTGCCTTACAATAGATTCATTGTAAGGCCGGTTCCGCTTGAAATTGAGATATGTCCTGAGGTATTTTTTAGATATTTTCAAATTTCCGCGCACTGCAATAGAATCGAAGACACAGCGAAGGTTTTTCTCAATGATTAAGTCCGCAAATATCGTGTCGTTTCGTGTAATAATGCTGTCTAAATAAATGGATGCGAAGGGAAAACCATTGTTTTCCAAATAAGTGAGCATCTTTTGAGTCAAGATGTGGTAGTTTTGTACAGGAATTGTGTTATTTACCACAAGCCGTGTCATCCGGGCTTCTTGCAGAAATTTTATCATTTCCGGCGACACAGTGATGTGGGTTTTGAATGCCGTATCATTCGCATTAACATTGTGAAATGCGAAGATCATCACCAAAAAAATGAAAATTTGAGCAAAAAATCGGTTATTCTTCAAAGAAAATGGCTTTTTGTTAATTAAAACGTTGCAGAGGCGAAATATTGTAAAAAATACGGCTTTATGGGTAAGAAATTCAAAAAACCTTATTTTTGCCGCTGAATCTGAACCAGGATTTTCGTAAGATTTATAAGATTGCCAAGATTAATTAATTCTGTTAATCTTATAATCTTGTTAAAATCCTGGTTCAAAAACTAACATTATGATTAAAGAACTTCTAAAATCCCCAGAAAAATTCGGCATCGGAACTCAAGTGGAAGTGAAAGGTTGGGTGCGTACCAAACGCGGAAACAACGCGGTGGCTTTCATTGCTTTAAACGACGGCTCAACAGTACATAATATACAAATTGTTGCCGACCTCGCCAACTTTTCGGAAGAGCTTATGAAACAAGTCTCTACAGGGGCTTGTTTGCAGGTAATCGGCAAATTGGTAGAATCGCAGGGCAAAGGGCAAGCAGTAGAGATTCAGGCAGACCACATTGAAGTTTTCGGTACTGCCGATCCGGAAACCTATCCGTTGCAAAAGAAAGGGCACAGCATGGAGTTTCTTCGCGAGATAGCGCATCTGCGCCCGCGCACCAATTACTTTGGCTGCGTGCTGAGGCTCCGCCACGCGCTGTCGTACGCCATTCATACCTACTTTAATGATCACGGCTATTTTTATATGCACACGCCAATCATTACCGGCTCGGATGCGGAAGGCGCAGGCGCCATGTTCAACGTAACGACATTTGATTTGAATAATGTGCCGAAAAATGAAGCAGGCGAAGTGGACTTTTCGCAAGATTTCTTTGGAAAGCACACCAGTTTAACGGTTTCCGGGCAATTAGAAGGCGAGCTCGGCGCCATGGCATTGGGCAGAATCTACACATTCGGACCTACTTTCAGAGCCGAAAACAGCAACACGCCACGACACTTAGCCGAGTTTTGGATGATTGAACCCGAAGTGGCGTTTTTCGATATTACCGACAATATGAACCTCGCCGAAGATTTTATCAAATATCTAGTAAACTATGTGCTGGAATACAACTACGACGACATTCAGTTTTTAAACGATATGTTTGATAAAGAACTGATTGACCGCCTGCGTTTTGTAATTGACAATGAATTTGTGCGATTAACTTATACCGAAGCGATTGAAATTTTGAAAGCCTCAGGTAAAAAATTTGAATACAAAGTAGATTGGGGCACCGACCTGCAATCGGAGCACGAAAGGTATTTAGTTGAAAATCACTTTAAAAAGCCGGTTATTTTAACCGATTATCCGAGAGATATTAAGGCGTTTTACATGAAACAAAATGAGGATGGCAAGACCGTTCGCGCTATGGATGTGTTGTTTCCGAAAATTGGGGAGATCATTGGCGGCTCGGAGCGCGAATCTAACTACAACAAACTGCTTGCCC
The DNA here is from genome assembly GCA_009787485.1 of Lentimicrobiaceae bacterium. Classification (GTDB taxonomy): domain Bacteria; phylum Bacteroidota; class Bacteroidia; order Bacteroidales; family WCHB1-69; genus WRNX01. Next base: position 17,184 of record WQWP01000025.1, read on the forward strand.
GCATTCGCGAGATGGGTATTCCGGAAAAAGATGTGTGGTGGTATTTAGAAACCCGCAAATTCGGCACCGCACCACACGCCGGCTTCGGACTTGGCTTTGAGCGCATGATGCTCTTCATCACCGGCATGGGCAACATCCGCGATGTGATCCCATTTCCGAGAACGCCGCAGAGTGCGGAGTTTTAATTTTTGTGCCGTCAGTTAAAACTGACGGTAATATGGTTATTTTAATATAATCAACTCCAGTACTTTCTTCATTGCGTCTTCGAGTCCGTAGCAATTTTTTCCGCCGGCAGTAGCCAACGACGGCTGTCCGCCGCCGCCGCCCTCAATCAATGGGGCAACCTCGCGCACCAAAGTAACAGCGCTCAAACCTTTTGACACCAAATTGTCGGAAAGCGCCACAATGATTGTGGGTTTATCTTCTATATTGGTTCCAAAAACGATGACCATATTTTCTTCGCGATTTCTTAAATTATAGGCTGCTCTCTTCATTATCTCCGGCAACATTTGAGAGGTGAACGAAATAACCTGGTAACCATCCACCATTTTAACAGTTTTCGCAAGATCATCGGTAAAGTGTTTAACCCGTTCTTCTGCATAACTTTCCGCTTCTTTTCTTATTTTTTCATTCTCTTGCACCATTTTTTGTACCGCCTGCATCACATTCGGCGATTTGAAAAACGCCCGAAGGTCATCGGCTAAGTGAAAGATATGATTGATAACCTCTTCGGCGTATTTTCCGGTAACCGCCTCAATGCGCCGCACGCCCGCTGCAATGGCGCTTTCGGCAAGCAAGCGCACATAGCCGATATCTCCTGTACTCAGGGTGTGAGTACCGCCGCACAATTCCACTGAATCTCCAATTTTAACTACACGCACTTTGTCGCTGTATTTCTCGCCAAATAAAGCAATTGCCCCCATTTCCATCGCTTCCTCCATCGCAATATCATTTATAACGCAAAGCGGGATGTTTGCTCTTACTAATTCATTCACAATTGCCTCAGTTTCTCGAAGTTGCGCATCTTCCACTTTAGAAAAATGAGAAAAGTCGAAGCGAAATTTATCCGATGCCACCATCGAGCCTTTTTGCTCCACGTGCGTTCCCAATACTTTTCGCAAAGCAAAGTGTAGTAAATGGGTTGCGGTGTGGTTGTTTTGGGTGGCAATCCGTTTTTCCTCATCCACTTTGGCAGTAAAAACCGAAGCCAAATTATCCGGCAAAGAAAGCGCGATATGTACAGTTAAGTTGTTTTCTTTTAAGGTACTAATGATTTCAATTTGATCATTAATCGTTTTCAAAACACCGGTATCCCCCATCTGTCCGCCCGATTCGGCATAGAAAGGCGTTTTCTCCAACACAATTTGGTAGTAACTCTTCCCTTTCGATTTCACATTCCTGTATTTCACTATTTTAGATTCGCAAACCAAGGTTTCATAGCCCACAAATTCTGTCGGTTTTTCGGTTTTTATTAGTTCCACCCAATCTTCCGTTTCCACCGCAGCAGCAGCACGCGAGCGTTGCTTTTGCTCTTCCAACCCCTTTTGAAACCCTTCCATATCCACCGTCATCCCTTTTTCAGAAGCCAATAATTGCGTTAAATCTATAGGAAAACCGTAGGTATCGAACAGTTCAAAAGCGAAAGCGCCACCTATTTTTTCGTTCGGCAGAGGCTCAGCCTCAGCCGAACTAGCAGAGCCTTCCACTACTTGAACATTGTGCCTTCCCTTTTCCCTACAATACCCCTCAAACCTCTGTATCCCACTCGCCAATGTCTTCAAAAACGAGTTCTCCTCTTCGCGAATTACTCTTTCAATGAGAGGCTGTTGCGATTTCAGTTCAGGAAAGGCGTGCCCCATGTTTTCTACCAAAGTAGGAACTAACCGACAAATAAAAGGTTCGTTAAACCCCAAAAAAGTATAGCCGTAGCGGATAGCGCGGCGCAAAATTCTGCGAATCACGTAGCCGGCGCCGGTATTCGATGGCAACTGCCCATCGGCAATGGCGAAACTCACTGCACGTAAATGGTCGGCTACTACGCGCAGGGCAACATCAGTTTCCTCTTTACTGCCGTACGTTTTATGCGATAAATGCGCAAGTTTTTGAATGAGCGGCTGAAAAATATCCGTGTCGTAGTTCGATTTTTTTCCTTGCACTGCCATACACAACCGCTCGAACCCCATGCCGGTATCTACATGGCTGGCGGCTAATTTTTGCAACTCTCCGGAAGCGAGGCGGTTGTATTGGATGAACACTAAATTCCAGATTTCCACTACCAATGGGTTATCTTTATTTATGAGAGACGCACCCGCGGTTTTACTTCGTGCCTCATCGTCGCGCAGGTCAATGTGTATTTCCGAGCATGGACCGCATGGCCCTGTTTCCCCCATCTCCCAAAAGTTATCCTTTTTGTTGCCGTACAGAATGTGCGATTCCGGAAAATATCTTTTCCAAAATTCCAATGATTCTAAATCGGAGGTAGTGCCGTCTTTTTCATCGCCTTCAAAAACAGTGACGTACAAACGGTTTTTGTCTAATTTCATTACCTCGGTAAGAAATATCCACGCCCATTCAATCGCTTCTTTTTTAAAATAATCGCCAAACGACCAGTTGCCGAGCATTTCGAACATGGTGTGATGGTAGGTGTCTCTGCCTACTTCTTCCAGGTCGTTGTGTTTTCCCGAAACGCGCAAACATTTTTGTGTGTCCACAATACGCGGATATGCTACCGGCTGGTTTCCCAGAAAAATATCTTTAAACTGATTCATTCCCGCGTTGGTGAACATTAAAGTGGGGTCGTTTTTAATTACCATCGGAGCAGATGGGACGATGGTGTGGTGTTTTGATTTGAAAAAATCTAAAAAGGATGAGCGTATTTCGTTGCAATTCATAGAACTGTGGTTTTTATAAATGAGGTGCAATGATATGATTTTTTTTGAATGCAACATACGAAATCGGTTTTCCTTCCAACAACCACTTCTTTTCATAAAAAGTTTGAATCTCCGTTAAAACTGAGTTTTCTCCGCTTTTATACACATCCGGAATATTTTCTATGATGTTCCAATTTTCTATGAGTGCGGTTTCAATTACGTATTCGTAAAGTTCTGTGCAGTCAGTTTTAAGGTGGATGATTCCGGTAGGGTCAATAATTTTTTGGTATTTTGATATGAAGTTAGGTGAGATTAATCTTCTGCGTTCTTTTCGCAATTGAGGGTCAGGGAAGGTAACCCAGATCTCGTGAACTTCGTTTTGATCGAAGTAATATTCGATGTCTTCAATTTTAATGCGTAGAAAAGCAACGTTTTTTAAGTTTTTTTCAATGCCGTCTTTGCAGCCGCGCCATAAGCGGGCGCCTTTTCTGTCAACGCCGATGAAGTTTTTTTCGGGAAAGCGTTGTGCCATGCCGATGGTATATTCGCCGCGGCCGCAACCTAATTCTAATACGATAGGGTTGGTGTTATTGAAGTATGTGGCGTGCCAATTGCCCTTTAAAGGGAATGGCTCGGTGCGTGCGTTGAAATCGTTGTGCTGGAAGAGGTTTTCGAAGGTTTCGTTTTCGGCGAAGCGTTTGAGTTTGTTTTTGCTCATAGGGTTGGGATTGCGGGTCAAATCCGTAATGACACGGGATGATAAAAAGAGGCTGCTCGGGAAGGGCAGCCTCTTGTGGTTTTTGTAGAGACGTTGCACGCAACATCTCTACGGTATTAATTGATGCTAACTTTTGTGATGATTTGTTGGTTTTCCTCCATAATAATACGAACAGCATAGATACCGGCAGCCACATTCAGCGTAATTTCAGTGGTTTCGGTATTGGCTTGTCCTTTCCATACTACGCGACCGAACATATCCATAATTTCAACTTGTTTTACGGGAACAAGATTTTCGTTCTTGATCGTAACTACGTTAGCGTAGCTGAACACAAGGATATTAAGTTCGTTTTCATCAATGCCTACGATGCGTTTGAAGAATGCTTCCACAGTGGCGTCGGCTTTAATGTTTTTCAGCGTATATGCGTCATCTTCTAACACAACCACTTTATTA
>WQWP01000026.1 GCA_009787485.1 Lentimicrobiaceae bacterium
ATTTACATTGTAAATGTGAGAACAAACAATGCTGTTACTTCACAAAAATTGATTGTGAGATAAGAAAACATTTCACGATAATTATGATAATTGTAGAGACGTTGCGCGCAACGTCTCTACTTTATTATTGGGAAAATTTCGTTAGGGCTATTCTGCCAAAATTGAAACTTTATTATTTAGCACTTCCACCACTCCACCGTTAATTTCAAAATAAAGCGTTTCACCTTCTGAAACAAGTTTGATTTTTCCTTTTTTTAATGCGGCAACTATGTTGGCATGGTTTTCTAAAATTCCAAATGAACCGTCAATTCCCGGAAGGTTAATAATAGAAGCGTATCCGGAAAATATTTCTTTATCGGGTGTTGTTATTTTAACGATCATAACTTACACGCATTAGCTGGGTTCATCTCTTTTTCAATGGCTTCTTCTGCCGCTGCTATCTCTTTTTTCCCTTTTTCAATGGCTTCGTCAATGGTGCCCACAAAACTGAATGCCGATTCGGGCAAGTGGTCAAGTTCACCATCCATAATCATGTTAAAGCCTTTTATGGTTTCTTCTATGGGAACAAAAACCCCTTTCATTCCGGTAAATTGCTCTGCCACATGAAACGGTTGTGATAAAAAACGTTGCACCCGCCGCGCGCGATGCACCACTTTTTTGTCTTCTTCCGAAAGCTCCTCCATGCCCAAAATAGCAATAATATCCTGAAGTTCTTTATAACGTTGCAACATCTCTTTTACGCGCTGCGCCGTATTATAATGCAATTCGCCTACGATTTCGGGCGCTAAAATTCTCGAAGTAGAGTCTAACGGATCTACGGCAGGATAGATACCCAATTCTGTGATTTTACGGCTTAACACCGTAGTGGCATCCAAGTGCGAAAATGTGGTGGCAGGCGCAGGGTCAGTCAGGTCGTCTGCCGGAACGTAAATAGCTTGTACAGAAGTAATAGAGCCTCTTTTGGTAGAAGTGATCCGTTCTTGCAGCATGCCCATTTCGGTGGCTAAGGTAGGCTGGTATCCCACGGCAGAGGGCATTCTGCCCAACAGCGCCGAAACTTCCGAGCCGGCTTGCGTAAAACGGAAAATATTGTCAACGAAGAACAAGATGTCGCGACCTCCGGATATTTCGTCGCCATCGCGATAATATTCAGCAATAGTTAACCCTGAAAGCGCCACGCGGGCACGTGCCCCCGGAGGCTCATTCATCTGCCCAAAAACCATTGTACATTGCGATTTAGCTAATTCTTCTTGGTCAATACTTGCCAAATCCCATCCGCCTTGTTGCATGCTTTCCCGAAACTTTTCACCGTAACGAATCACACCCGATTCGAGCATCTCTCTCAGCAAGTCGTTTCCTTCGCGGGTACGTTCTCCCACGCCGGCAAATACCGACATTCCGGAATATTTTTTGGCAATGTTGTTAATCATCTCCATAATTAAAACTGTTTTGCCTACGCCTGCACCGCCAAACAACCCAATTTTTCCTCCTTTTGCGTATGGCTCAATCAAGTCAATCACCTTAATCCCTGAATATAACACTTCTTGCGAGGTGGATAAATCTTCAAAATGCGGCGGCGCGCAATGAATCTCTTTGCGTATGTTAGATTCAAGCAGACCGATGCCGTCAATAGCCTCGCCAATTACGTTGAGCAAGCGCCCGTTAATATTTCCGGTGGGCATCGAAATCATGTGCCCTAATGCCGTCACTTCCATTCCACGGCGCAACCCGTCGGTAGATTCCATGGCAATGCAACGCATAGTGTTCTCGCCAATGTCTTGCTCGCATTCCAGGATAACTTTTTCACCGTTAGCTTTAACGATTTCTAACGCATCGTAAATATTTGGCAATGTGTGTTTTTCATCAAATTGAACATCTACTACCGCGCCGATAATTTGGGAGATGGTTCCTTTAATTTGGGTTGTCATATATTGTTTTTTATAATTCTACAATCGTAATGCCGGCGCCCCCCCGCTCCCAAGCCTCATCATAAAACTGCGCCACTTCCTTTCGTTTCGCCAAAAACTGCCGAATCACGTGGCGCAAAATTCCATTCCCTTTGCCATGTAAAATACTCACTTGCCGAATACCAAGCAGCACCGTCTCATCCATATAAGTTTCCAAAACTTGAAGCGCTTCTTCCGCGCGCATGCCTCGCACATCAATCTTCGGGGAAAATTTTGCCGTTTTTTCGTTCAGCATATCGCCAATGCGCGTGCCGTCTAATTTTACAGCACCCCGTTTCACATTACGCGCCTCTTTCTTGCTAATTTTTGTAACGTTGCCAATGCGCGTTTTAAACGAAATAGAATTGAAAGAAACGGTAATATCTTCCCCTTGAAGCTGCGTAACCTCTCCAATAGTCTGAATATCATTGATAAAGACCGCATCGCCTACACGAATTTCAGGATCTAATAATTCATGCTGAGGTTTGGCAGGCTCTTGCCGTAAAGGCACTATAGGTTTTACAATATCTTCTTTTTCAATATTTTGTACTTGTTTTTCTATTTTTTCTTTATGTTGATAAACCTCCGTGCGCACAGTTTTCGTCTTCGTAGCATCTGCCTTGGCTTCTTTGATCTCTCTGATCGTTTTTTCGATCACTTGATTGGCGCCGTCAATAATAGAAAGCGCTTGATTCTTTGCTTTTTGCAAAATCTCTTTTTTCTGTTTTTCAAACTCTGAAAACTTGGCGCTGTAGTTCGCAATCATTTCCGCCAATTTTTCATCGGTTTGCGACACGCGCTTTAACATATTGTCAATCTCAAGTTTCTCTACTTCAATTTCATCTAATTTTCGTTCATAATCAATTTGTGCAGTACCCGATTTTGATATCGCATTTTCGACAATCGTTTCCGGCAAGCCGATTTTGCGCGCTATTTCGTAGGTGAATGAGCTGCCCGGTTTCCCTTGCCGCAACTTGAAAAGCGGTTTCATCTGTGTGGTATCAAATAACATAGCGCCATTTTCAGCCGCCGGATGCGTATCACAAAAAAGTTTCAAATTCCCGTAATGGGTGGTAATAATGCCAAATGCTTCTTTTTGGTACAATTCCTCTAAAATAGCTTCTGCCATGGCGCCGCCCAACGCAGGCTCTGTTCCCGACCCAAATTCATCAATCAAAAATAAAGAAGAATCATTCAGATGTTGCAACATCACATTCAAATTTTTAAGATGCGAACTGTAAGTACTCAAGTCATTTTCAATAGATTGCTCATCGCCCAAAGCAATAAAAAACGAAGTAAAGATACCCATGTCGGAAGTACCGTCCAACGGCACCAACAACCCGCATTGCAGCATATATTGCAACAACCCGATCGTTTTCAGGCATACTGATTTTCCGCCGGCATTAGGACCTGAAATTATCAAGATTCGTTTTTCCTTATTCAAATGAATATCTAACGGAATCACTTTTTTATTTCCCGAATGTTCTTTTTGAAAGGTTAAAAATAAAATAGGATGGACGGCATTTTTCCAATCCATAACTTGAGTATCAAACAGATGGGGTAGGGTAGCGTTGATTTTTATGGCGAATAATGCTTTGGCGCGAATGAAATCAATCACACCCAGAAAATCAATACCGGTTAAAATATTGGGAATAGAAGTTCGGATTTCGTTGGCTATTTCAGTCAGAATACGGATAATCTCTCTGCGCTCGGCGTTAATCAAGTCTTTCAGTTCATTGTTAGCATCAAAAACCTCAGTAGGCTCAATAAACACAGTTTGCCCCGTTGCCGATTCGTCGTGAATAAAACCCTGTAAACGCCTCTTAAACTGTGCCGGAACGGGAATGCAGAGCCGCCCGTTGCGAATAGTCATCTCGGCATCTTCTTTTACTAAACCATCTTGTTTGGCAACCCCCAACAATTTCCGGATTTTCTTATCCGCCTCGCCCGATATTTTGATGATCTCCCGCTTAATACGGCGCAACTCATCCGAAGCGCCGTCACGGAGCTGCCCTTTCGGATCGATAATTTTGTTAATGGATTCTAACAGATTCTTTTCTAACCAAATATCTTTACACAAATCCCACAAACGCGGATATTTTTCCTCCTCATTTTTCACCCTAAAATAGACTACTGCCTGCACAATTGCCTGCAACATGCCGCGCACCTGCGCCACCTCATCTATCTCTAAAAAAGTGCCTTCCAACCGAATAGTTTTCAACAACGGACGTACATCATGAAAATCCTGCGCCGGAAACACCGCATCGAATTGCAGCGCTTGTTGAAACTGAAAAGTCTCTTCCAGCGCCACGATGAGTTCATCATACTGCGTAGAATATTGAAGAATATCTACGTATTCTTTTCCCATATCACTCACACACAAGCTCTTAATTTGCTCGCGGATGATATCGAAACCGATTTTTGCTTCAAAATTTTGTGGGTAGAACATGGGGGCAAAAGTAACCTTTTCCTCTATCATTTTTCAACTATTTGCACTTGTTCTAAATCCGATGGGATTGCGTGGTTTTTCAAGTTCCTTTTTATGCGCAATAAATTCGTCAAACAATTCAAAAAGTGCATCAAATTTCATATCGTTTTTATCGAATTTTGCATTGGTTTCACGTATGAAGTCATCTAATTTATGTTCTATATTTGCATAATTTAAAGTATATTGGCGAAGTGCAACAAAGGCTCGCATGATTTTAATATTTGTATCTATTGCAGTATCGCTATTAAGTAATCCTGCTGAAATGCCGCTTGTCAAGGGGTAAAGGCTTTTTTATAAAAATAAAATATTACCTTAAATTATCAATAGTTATACTTCCCCCAACACTTTTTTAAATAATTCCGTATCTCATTCTCCCGCGCATTGTTCTGCGGCTCATAAAACTTCTTGCCGCTGATGGATTGCGGCAGAAACTCAAGATCGGCAAAATTATCCTCAAACGAATGGGCGTATTTGTAATTTTTGCCGTAATCCAATTCTTTCATCAGCTTGGTGGGTGCGTTTCTCAGATGCAAGGGCACCGGCAAATCTCCGGTTTTCCTCACCCATGCTATCGCCTCGTCAATGGCATTGTAAGAGGCGTTGCTTTTGGGCGAAGATGCTAAGTATATCGCAGTTTGCGATAAAATGATACGTGCTTCGGGCATTCCGATTTGGTGCACGGCTTGAAAGCAATTGTTTGCCAGCAACAACGCATTGGGATTGGCATTGCCAATATCTTCGGAAGCCAAAATAATCATGCGGCGTGCAATAAACAACGGGTCTTCGCCGGCTTCGAGCATGCGCGCCAGCCAATACACGGCGGCATTCGGGTCGGAGCCGCGCATGGATTTGATAAAAGCAGAAATAATATCGTAATGATTCTCCCCTTTTTTATCATAAAGCGCCAGATTCTTTTGGATGCACTTCATTACCATATCGTTGGTAATCACGATTTTTCCGGATTCCGGCTTGGTAAATTGCACTACCAATTCTATGGCATTCAGCAGTTTTCGCGCATCGCCTCCCGAAACGCGAAACAGCGCTTCCGTTTCTTGTATTTCGATGAAACTCTTTAATTTTTCTTCCAAATAGTTTTTTGCGCTCTCCAAAATGAGATTAAGGTCAGTAACTTCCAATGGTTTTAGCACATACACCTGGCAGCGCGACAACAGCGGCGCAATCACTTCAAAAGAAGGATTTTCCGTAGTGGCGCCAATGAGCGTAACAATGCCTTGCTCCACAGCGCCCAATAATGAATCTTGCTGCGATTTGCTAAACCGGTGAATTTCATCAATAAACAGAATTGACTTCTCTTCAGAATCTTTCGCTTTATCAATAATCTCCCGAATATCTTTTACGCCTGAGTTAATGGCGCTTAGCATGTAAAACTGTGCACTCGTAAGTCGCGCAATAAGCAATGCCAGCGTTGTTTTGCCTACGCCCGGGGGACCCCACAAAATCATGGAATGCAAGGTGTTGTTTTCAATGGCCGTTCGTAAAATACCGCCTTCGCCAACCAAGTGCTGCTGGCCAATGTATTGCGATAGGGTTTGGGGGCGGAGAGTTTCGGCTAAAGGTTTCATTATTTAGAATAATACTCAAACATCTTCATAAACCCTTCTTTGCAAACCGGACAAAACCCATTGTACGCCTTCTCTTTCATCGTGCAATTTCTCCAAGGGCGAAAAACGCCATGCGCCACATAACCGCCACCTTCAAAAACACCCAACATATTATTAAACTCATCTGTATCAGGCGTTGGAACAGGCAAATCGGGAGCAAGCAAATGCTTCCACTTCTTATCAAAATCAACCAATGTGGTTAAATTGACTTCTACAGGCTCAATTCCTTCCGGATAAAAATCACGCACAGTAACTTCAGATGCGGGATCAAAATATTCATCCCCCAGTCCTACAACAGAATGCCCCAATTCATGCACCGTTACATAATCACTGTATTCGCCATCGGAATTTACAGTAGCGTAAAAATTGTAAATACCGCCGCCGCCATACTTAGGCGAATTGGCAATAATTAAAATGGCATCGTAAGGCGCGTCATCGGCAATCTCATTCATACGCCACACATTCAAACACATTAAATAACGATCCACATCAATCGTATTGTAACTGCTGTTTAACAAAGTGTTTTTAAAAATATCGGCATTAGGATCGGTAATGCCGGATTCTTCGGAATAGCCTTCTATCGCTCTGATATTGAGTTTGTTTTTGTATTCCTTAAAGGGCGCACAATGTAGGATATAATCGGCAAAAGTTTGCATATCTTGTTGTAATTTTTCCTTATCTTTTTCAGCATAACCATCAGGAATAAACAAAATATCCAAGCAATTTTCAGCCGTTCCGCCAATATGCAAATCCATTATTTTATATTCTTTTTTGAACGGTTTTTGAGCAGTAGTATTGGGATTAAATTCTCCTTCAAAAAGCATGGTCGGGATGTTAGATCGCGAAAATACCGTAAATTCGTATTTTACAGCTCCTTTTGGATAAGGCATCAATACACATTCTTCAAAAATGCCTACTGAGGTTTCAGCTTTTTCGGTGGTAACGAACTCCCCAAAAAGCGTAGAATAGCTTCGGGTAAAGATAATGTTTTCTGTTCCCATATCTTTCACAGTCAATACCATTTCACCTAAACGTTCCGGCTCAATTAATTGCTCGCGTGTTCCGCTCCAAATGCCTCCTTGCCAAAAAGTTACCGGCTCAATTTTTTCTCCATGCGCACCACCGATATGGAGATAATCTAAGCGTAATGTTTTGTTTTCGAAATAAGTATCAAAATGTTGTGCAAAAAGGATGCACGGGAATAGGAATAAAAATAAAATGAGATTCTTCATAGAAAAAGGTTTAAAATTTATTTTGACTGCAAAAATAGATTTTTATCTGTGAACCTCTGTGTCTTCTGTGTCTCTGTGCTAAAAAAGATTATTCAACACAGAGGCACAAAGCTCACAAAGATTCACAGAGTTAATATCTTGGATGAAATTGCGCAATTGTGCTCCGAATATAATCTGTATCTAAATGCGTGTAAATTTCAGTGGTGGTAATGCTCGCATGCCCTAACATTTCCTGCACAGCGCGCAAATCGGCGCCGCCTTCTATCAAATGAGTAGCAAAAGAGTGCCGAAAAGTGTGCGGACTAATGTTTTTCTGAATACCGGAAAGGTGCACCATTTCTTTCACCATCATAAAAATCATTTCGCGGGTTAATTTGCTTCCTCTGCGATTGAGAAACAGCACATCTTCCATCCCTTTTTTAATGTTTAATTTTGAACGAAGCCCTTCAACGTAATGTGCTACTGCTTTTTGCGCCGTTTCGCCAATAGGAACAAGCCGCTCTTTATCTCCTTTTCCAATAATGCGAATAAAGTTATCGCGGAAAAACAATTGGGATAATTTTAGATTGATTAGTTCACTTACGCGCAAACCGCAGCCGTACAATACCTCTATAATGGCTTTGTTGCGGTGACCTTCCTTGCTACTGAGGTCAATGGCAGCAATAATCGTTTCGATTTCTATAACTGAAAGTACATCAGGTAGTTTTCTCCCTATTTTGGGTGCTTCTAACAATTCGGTGGGATTATGTTCAATTATTTTTTCATATTGCAAAAAACGATAGAATGCTTTTAACGAAGAAACTGCCCGTGCTTGTGAACTGGCTTCTTTTTCTTCTTTAAAAAGCTGTTGCATATAGTTTTGCAAATCTTTTAAGGAGACATTTTTTAACAACTCATCATCTATTTTTTCATCGTTATGGGAAAGAAAATGAGCAAAACTTTTAACATCACGCAGATACGCTTCCACCGTTTTTTGGGAAAGGGATTTTTCCAAGCGCAGGTAAGATTGAAATAAGGAGATATATAACATTTTGATTTTCAGTATTTTTTTGTAAGAAATATTTCGTTGCAAATTTATTTTTTTTCACGCAAAGACGCGAAGGCGCAAAGTTTTTTTTTCTCTTTGCGTCTTTGCGCCTTTGCGTGATTTTTCTACTTTTGCCACCTTTTAAAAAACTATGCTAAACCTCAAAGAAATCCGCCTCCGAATCGCCTCCGTGCAATCTACCCAAAAGATTACTTCGGCAATGAAGCTGGTTTCAGCATCCAAACTGCGTCATGCACAACACGATATCTCGAATTTAAAACCTTACTCGTGCAAACTCAATACAATTCTCGAAAATCTATCTTTTTCTGCTGATATTGTTGTCGGCAATCCGCTTTTTGCGATACGCGAGCCGGAAAATGTGGTGTTAATTGTCATTACTTCCAACAAAGGATTGTGCGGTGCGTTTAATTCAAACATAATCAAAGAAGTACATAGTATAGCGCACGAAGAATATGCTACTCAACTGCAAGCCGAAAAACTAAAATTGGTCTGTATCGGAAAAAAAGCCGTTGAATATCTTCAAAAAAATTATGAGATTATGTATGCGAATGAGTCTTTACTTGATCATCCTAATTTTGAAGAAGTTAATAAAATTGCTTCTGATTTGCTCAACGATTTTATGCAGAAAAAAATAGATAAAATTGTCATTATTTATAACAGTTTTGTGAATACCGCCACTCAAAAAATTACCCTTGAAGATTACTTGCCTGTTATGAATGCGAAAAAAAACTGTTCGCAAAAAACAAGAAATGCAGATTATATTTTTGAGCCCTCTCCGGAAGTATTTATGAATGAATTGATTCCCAAAATATTAAAATTGCAACTATACAAAGCATTATTAGATTCGATTGCGGCAGAACACGGCGCGCGCATGACCGCCATGGCAAAAGCCACCGACAGCGCCATTGAAATATTGAAAGACTTGAAACTCAAATACAACAATGCCCGCCAGGCAACCATCACCAACGAGCTAAACGAAATTGTGGGCGGCGCAGAAACACTAAAAAATTAAAAATGTTCAGATTAATCGGTTTTCTTGTAGGATGGATTTGGAGCAGCAGCTTCTGGGGCGGCGTATTAGGCTTTATAATAGGCAGTTTCATAGATTCCGCAACTCGTGCAAGATTTGTTATTCATAGAAGAACTACTTCCCGAGACGATTTTATTAAAACCCTGCTCGTTTTTACTACCGCAGTGGTAAAATCGGATAACGGAAAATTGCTTCGTTCCGAGTTGGATTTTGTAAGAACTTATCTATTGCGCATATTAGGTCCCGAAAAAACGCAGGAAGCCTTGTTAGTGCTTCGCGATATGCTGAACAAAGAATTTGATGTGGCTGCTGTGGCACAACAATTTGGACGAAATGCTTCGATTCATGAAAAATTGATGATGTTGCAATTTTTATTCGGACTTGCCGCTACCGATGGAACAGTAAATTCCGCCGAAATGGAGGTCATTCGTTTTATCTCAAACGGAATGGGCATTTCCGACCGTGATTTTGAATCGTTGAAAGCGATGTTCTTCGGATGGCAAGGCAACTATGGCGGCGGCGGTTATTCATCTTCTACAAGTTATCGCCCTGCATACAACATCGAAAACGACTATAAAGTACTTGAGATTGAGCCTTCTGCCACCGATGAAGAGGTAAAAAAAGCATACCGCAAACAAGCCATGAAACATCACCCCGATAAAGTGAATCATTTGGGAGATGAGATTAGAAAAGCGGCGGAAGAACGTTTTGCCAAATTAAATGAATCGTACGAACGGATTAAAAAAGTGCGCGGAATGAATTAATCTAAGAATTTATACTTTTGCCGTCTAAATTTCGTTGTTAATTGAATAAATTATTTTGCTATGAATGATTATGTAAAAGAAAAGAATCCATTAAAAAAGTGGGTCATTTTATTAGCTGTTTTAGCTTTTGTTTTTTTTGGATCCACGTTGTATTTCGGTTTCTTTTTCAAACCGGTATTTAATCAGGAATTTATTAAAACGGTGGTAGAAAAAGAATATCTCCAATCGGAATTAGACTCTTTGTTAATTGATCATGAACGTGTTAAGAAAGAATACGGAGCATTGTCGGAACAACTTACCGAAAAAGATAGCGTGATTTTAGCCAATGCTGCTGAAATTAAAAAGCTTATTGCCAGCCAAGCCGATTATCGCCAGATTAAACGCCAATTGGAACGTTTGCAAAGTATTGCGAAAGAATATGTGGAAGAAATTGATCAACTTTTTACGGAAAATAAGCAATTGAAAGAGGAAAATACGCAAGTGCGCGCCCAATTAACGGAGACAAAAAGAGAAATGGAGTCTATTAAAAAAGATAAACAAGAATTAAGTGAAACGATTAGTACGGCAGCGGTGCATCAGGCTTATAACATCCATGCCCGGGCGATTTATTTTAAGAATAAGAATAAAGAAGAAGTGATTACCGAAAAAGTAAACCGCGTAGATCAACTCAAAACCACTTTTATTTTGGGCGCGAACTCCTTAATTCCGGCGGGTCCCGTTACCATTTATGCGCGTATTGCGATTCCCGGCACAGGAAGAATTTTAACCCCAGGCTCAGGCGATGCTTATGCCTTTTATTTTGAAGGAGAAAAGTTGCAATACACCGCTAAAAAAACGGTAAATTATGATAACAGAGCAGAAACCGTTACCATTGCTTGGGATTTAAAGGATGACGACAAAGCGGTGAAAGGCGTTTATACCGTGCAACTTTTTACCGATAATCAGTTTTTGGGCGAAACCACTTTTGAGCTAAGATAAAACCATGGCAAAATCGCAACCTTCACTCGATAGAATTACACGCACCCGACTTTTCTTCTCAGCCGTTGGCTCAGTTTTAAGCATTGCACTTACCATGTTTTCCATTGGAATATTGGTGTTTTTTGCATTTTTCTCTATGAAATATATGCAAAACCTGTCTCAAAAAGTGGAGATGGAAATACTTTTCTATTCTGATGTAAATGAGGAAATTATCATAGCTTTTGAGCAAAAACTAAAAACGGCGCCCTATATTTCCCAATCTCGTTTTTGTTCAAAAGAAGAGAATACTGCCGAGGCCATTAAAGCGATTGGAAGTGATTTTACCGAAATTATCACCAATCCGATCAATGCTTCTATATTGGTTAGTGTTACGCCTGCGTATGCCAACGGAGATTCATTAATAATCATCGCAAAAAAAATTAAGCAAAATATTAATGTGCAAGATGTTGATTACCCGGAATCTATCGTAAAAACCGTACTGGATAATTTTATAAAAGTACAAATGGCTATTTTAGTTATTTGTGCTGTTTTTATGCTGATATCCATGCTGTTGATAGGGAACTCGCTACGCTTGTCGATTTATGCCAAACGTTTTAGTATCAGAAGTATGCTGTTAATTGGAGCTACCCGCGCATTCGTTCGCCGGCCCTTCCTTGCAAGAGGATTTGCGCAAGGCGTTTGGGGCGGGTTAATTGCGTGTATTCTACTGATTTTAACATTGTTAGAAGGAAATATTATCTTGCCTGAGTTTATAAGTTTGCAAGATATTACTCAAATATTGATACTTCTTGGCGGGGTATTTGTTTTTTCTGTGCTATTTACGTTGATGGTGTCTGTATTTTCGGTGAATAAATACATTAAAATAAATAGGGATGAGTTGTATTTGTAGAGACGTTGTGCGCTCCGGATCTATTGTATTTTTTGACTTAAACAATGTGTTTTCCAATTGAATTTACAAGTTGCTTTAGGCTTTTCGCCCGGCGGCGTAATGTTAAGATTGAGTTTTTAGGTGCACTAATTACCAACTCCTGTATCCCGTTAGGGATAAAATATCGGTAGAAAATGGATTACGCGAAAAAAAACCGCATGCCGTCAGGTATGCAACCTGTATTCAATGGGTTGCATACCTAACGGCATGCCGGTTTTGCACCCTCACGCTCGTTTCTACCGATATTGCATCCCTAACGGGATGAGGTTTAGGCTTTTCTCCCAGTGGCGTAATTTTGAGATTGAGTTTTTGATATTAACTAATACCAATATTTTTCAATAGCATTACCAATTCTCTTTCAGCCAAATACAGAAAAACTTATCATAAACTTGGTATTCATCTTTTTCTTTTGTAATGAAGTCTTTATCCAACAAGCCCTTTAAAGCGGCTTGAACTGAACTTGATGATTGTAACCGATATTTTTTTACAAAGTTGCCGGAAGTAGGCGCATTTACTTTCCCTTCCTTTGCAATAGCAACAAGCAACTCTTTTTGCTTTTCCGGCAGTCGAAAAAGCATTTCAGAATAAACATATTGAAAAGAGTTTAAAATATTTTCAACTGCATACGCAATGAATGATGGGTTACAAACTTCACCTTTTGAGGTCATTTCATACAAAACATTCAACATTTTTTGAAGATACCAGGTAATGCCATCAAATTGTTGGTATATTTTCTCAATTACGTCTTGATAAATTGTTTTCCCTGCTTGTTCAAAATGCGACATCGCAAATTCCGAATATTTCGAAACCGGAATGCTTTTTAAATAGAGCATGGAAACACTTTGATAAAAAGGACGGGAGGCGCTTAAAAAGATATTTCCAATAGTATGATGCTGACTTCCAGCAAAGATAAAACAAACATTATTACAGTGTTGTATGTGTGTACGCAATATGGCTTCCACATTTTTTTCCGTATAGGATGCTATTTGTTGAAATTCATCAATGGCTACAATACAGGGTTTGTCGGATTTGCTCAAATAAGAAAATATCTCATCTAAAGTGGATTGCGGCTCATGAATATCGCCCAATCCAATGTTAAAGGAAGGATTCCCAACAGGGTCGAAAGTAATACCGGCACGTAGAGACTTGACAGCATCCCAAAATTTTTCCAAAGCGCGAACTCCGAAAGGTTTAAGTCCTTCTAAAAGCACTTTACTCAACGCAAATACAAAATCTCGCAAAGATTTGGTTGCATAAATATCAACAAAGAAAGTTCTATATTGCTCTTGTATCTCTTTGTTGCTAAAACAATGCTTTATTAAACCTGTTTTCCCCATACGTCTTGTAGAGATCAGCGCAAGATTATTTCCGTTTTTTATCTCTTTTATCAGTTGCTCAGTCTCATTTTCTCTGTCGCAAAAATATTCGTGCGAAACATAACCACTTGTAATAAATGGATTTATATAGTTATTCATAATGCTATTTTTTATGTGAAAATAATTATGCAAAGATAATTATTATTTTATAATAATTGTGGTTGTGAAGAAAAACGCAGATCCATTCAAAACAAATCTGCGTTTATCCTTTTAAGTCCGCGTCATCCGCGTGCAAATCCTATCCTAAGAAAGGATACCCATAATTCACCGGCGGCACTAAAGTTTCCTTAATTGTACGTGGGCTAATCCAACGGTACAAGTTCAACTCACTACCGGCTTTGTCGTTCGTTCCGGAAGCGCGAGCCCCACCAAACGGTTGGTTGCCTACCACCGCACCGGTACATTTGTCGTTGAGGTAGAAGTTACCTGCGGAATAACGTAATTTATCCATCGCAAAATTCAATGCATAACGATCTCTGGCAAAAATAGATCCGGTTAAGGCGTAAGCAGAGGTCTGGTCGCACAATGTCAACGTTTCTTCATATTTATTGTCATCATAAATGTAAACAGTCAATACCGGTCCGAAGATTTCATCTACCATAGATTCATAATCAGGGGTTTTTGCCAAAATAATCGTTGGCTCAATGAAATAGCCTACTGATTTATCGTAACCGCCGCCCAGCACGATTTCTGCGTTGGGAGAAGCTTTGGCGCGAGCAATATAACCGGTAATACTGTCAAATGCTTTTTCGTCAATTACCGCGTTGATGAAATTGGAGAAATCTCGCACGTCGCCCATTTTCACTGTTTGCATCATCTCTTTAATGTGGTTGATTGTTTCTTCCCACAGCGATTTGGGGATATAGCTGCGAGAGGCGGCTGAGCATTTTTGTCCTTGATACTCAAATGCACCACGTAGCAAAGCTACTGCCAACTCGCGTGAATCTGAAGAATGATGTGCGAAAATAAAGTCTTTTCCACCGGTTTCGCCCACAATTTTCGGATAAGTTTTGTAATCATTAATCTTTGCTCCGATGGTTGACCAAAACGCATTAAACACTTCGGTACTTCCGGTGAAGTGTACGCCGGCAAAATCGGGCGAATTGAACACTACGTTGCTGATGGTAGCGCCACTTCCGGGCAAGAAATTGATTACGCCATCCGGGATGCCGGCTTCTTTGAATATCAACATCAGATAATAGTTGGATAAAATAGCGGTAGTTGCCGGTTTCCAAATCGTTACGTTGCCCATTAAGGCAGGCGCAATGTTCAGGTTGGCGGCAATGGCAGTAAAGTTGAACGGTGTAATGGCATACACAAATCCTTCTAATGGTCTGTATTCCAATCTGTTGATCGTGGTATTATCGGAAACCGGTTGTTGTGCATAAATTTGCGAAGCGAAATACGCGTTAAAGCGCAAAAAGTCAATACATTCGCAAGGTGTGTCAATTTCGGCTTGGAATGGGCTTTTGCCTTGACCGAGCATTGTGGCAGCGCTAATGACATAGCGATATTTTTTCGACATCAACTCGGCGGCTTTCATCATAATGGAAGCGCGCTCTACCCAGGGCATCTCTTCCCATTGTTTTTTGGCTGCCATCGCGGCATCAATTGCCATTTTTACTTCTTTCTCAGTTACTTGATGATAGTTTGCCAGCACATGTTGGTGTTCGGTGGGCATCACCACTTTGCCCATTTTTCCGGTTTTAACCTCTTTGCCC
The DNA here is from genome assembly GCA_009787485.1 of Lentimicrobiaceae bacterium. Taxonomy (GTDB): domain Bacteria; phylum Bacteroidota; class Bacteroidia; order Bacteroidales; family WCHB1-69; genus WRNX01. The sequence goes on from WQWP01000026.1 coordinate 15,134, forward strand.
CCAATGATTAAGGGAATCTCGATCACTTGATTGTACTGTTTTTCAAGTTCGGCTTGCAGCGCGGCGCGTTCAGGCGTTCCGGGTGCATAAGAATAGATAGGCTCATTGAGCGGTTGTTTGAAGTGAAATAATTGATTGTTCATACTATTAATGATTTATGTTAATGGTTTTTAGGGGGCGAAGATAGAAAATTTTGCGTAACCTCCGCTACATTAATGCGTAATTTTATACACTAATTCTTTTAACAGCTCTTCATCAGGCAAATTGCTTTCTACACCTTTGGTTTTGGCATCATATTCGCGCAAAATGCCGATAATTTTCTGAAGTTCTAATACGGAATGTTTTTGCGCATATTCCACATTAATTTTCTGAATAAAAGGAGCGTTCCCAAAAACTTTGGTTTTCGCTTCTATTGTTTTATCCGACAAATTATAGGCTAATAATTTCAAATAAAAAGAAGATAAACTGTTAATCGTTACAACGTTGGGTGTTTGTTTGATGTTTTGACAGAAATAATGTACAATTTTATAGGCTTTATCAATTTCCCGTTTTGCCAGTGCACTTTGAAGTTCAAAAACATTATATTCCTTACTAATTCCGATATGTTTTTCTACAATATCGGCAGTAATCTCACTGTTTGGCGGAAGAAAAATAGTGAGTTTTTTAAATTCGTTATCAATGCGCGACAGATCCACTCCGATATTCTCTGCCAACAGATTAGCTACGAAGGGCTGCATTTTAAATTGATATTTACCTACATGGCTCAGAATCCATTTCGACAGATTATAATCTTTTATTTTTTCAGAATGAAAAACGACGCCGTTTTTTTCCACGGCTTTCAGTTGCGAGGCTCTTAATGTAGCATATTTATAACAAATTACTACGATGGCAGTTTGCGCGGGGGTTTCTGCATATTTAACCAACCGCTCAATATTTTTCAGTTCTTTGGCTTCTTTAACAATCACCACGCGCTTTTCCGTGCCGAATGGAAATTCTTTTGCCATAGCAATCACTTCATCAGCATCAGTTTCTTTGCCGTAAACCAACATTTGGTTAAAATCGCGTTGCTCCTCCGGCATCGTGTGTTCTTCAATATAATTAGATATTTCATCAATGTAAAAAGGCTCGTCTCCCATTAAAAAATAGATGGGAGCAAAATGTTTTTTTTGGAGTTGGAGGGTGATTTGATCGTAGGTCATGAGCACGCTAAATTTTTAATGAGGCAAAAATAAATAATAGTTTGAAACAATGACCATGTAAACTGTTTTATTATTGCTATCAAATTCTCTCTTCTCCTTTTCTCCTTTTTCCACACAATATTTTGGCACTATTCTTGTTAATAATTAACCTGTTAATAATTGCGCAAAAGATGAATTTTAAGTTTTCCGAAGAAATGAAAAATGCCTTGGAAGAGGCTAAAAAAATAGCGGTACAATATGGCTATAACTCTGTAGGAGTGGAACATGTGGCGCTTGCCATTTTTAAAACAACTTCCTTCAATACCGTACAGCAAATTTGTGATTTATATAAGATTGATACCTCGCAACTGTGCGCGCAAATTCAGGAAATATTGCAAAATAATGAATTCAAAGGCGATGCAGCAATTGAAACCATAAAGTTTAATGTGCTTACGGAAAATCTATTTCGTTTAGCCTATTTGGTTTCAAAAGAGTGCAGAAGTGAATATATTGAGATGATTCACTTTGTGTTAGCTATTCTAAAAGATGGCAGAACCGATTCGAATAACGCTATCAAATCGTTGTTGCGCAAAACAGGCATGACTTACGAAAACGTGCTTTCTGAAATTAAAAAGGAGGAAGCGCCTTTGGGTTTCGGCGCCGCCATGGCCGGAGCCGATGATGACGATGATGAGGAGGAAGAAGAGGATCGCAGGCGAGGCAAAAAAAACCAAAAAGGGCAGGCCCGAAGCGCAACGCCCATGTTGGATAGCTTCGGGAAAGACCTAACCAAATTGGCCGCCGAAGGAAGATTAGACCCGATTGTGGGACGAGAAAAAGAGCTGGAACGCATCGCACAGATTTTGAGCCGGAGAAAGAAAAACAACCCTGTGCTGATTGGCGAGCCGGGCGTAGGAAAGTCGGCAATTGCTGAAGGACTTGCCATGCGCATTTCGCAAGGAAAAGTCTCTCGAACGCTGCTCAACAAGCGCGTTATCAGCTTGGATATGGCATCGTTGGTTGCCGGCACCAAGTACCGCGGACAGTTTGAAGAGCGCATGAAAGGGATTTTGGCAGAATTGGAGAAAAACCGCGATGTGATCCTTTTTATTGATGAGTTGCATACAATGGTGGGCGCAGGTGGCGCAGCAGGCAGCCTCGATGCCTCCAATATGTTTAAACCCGCACTCGCTTGCGGTGATATTCAATGCATTGGCGCCACAACCTTAGATGAATACCGGCAATACATTGAAAAAGACGGCGCGTTGGAACGTCGTTTCCAAAAAATTATGATGGAGCCCACGACCGCTGAGGAAACATTAGAAATTTTGAGAAATATTAAAGACCGCTACGAAGACCATCATTTGGTGCGTTATTCGGATGAAGCGTTGCAAGCCTGCGTAGCGCTATCAACACGCTATGTTACAGATAGATGTTTGCCAGATAAGGCAATTGATGCGCTAGATGAAGCCGGTTCGCGCGTGCATATCACCAATATTCATGTGCCGCAAGAAATTTTAGAACTTGAAAAGCAGATTGAAGATTTGCAAAAGTTAAAAAATGAAGCAGTTGCCAATCAACAGTTTCAATTGGCAGCCGATTATCGAGATGCTACCAAAGATGCGGAAGAAGCGCTGGCGCAACACAAAAAAGAGTGGGAAAACCAATCGACTGTGAAACGCCCGGAAGTTACCGATGAAGATGTGGCAGAGGTAATTGCCATGATGACCGGCGTGCCTGTGAAACGCATCGCCAAAAATGAGGGCGAAAAACTGATGCTCATGGCGCAAGAATTGGAAGGTAAAGTGATTGGCCAAGATGAAGCGATTTTAAAAATAGCCAAAGCGATCCGCAGAAACAGGGTAGGGCTGAAAGACCCGAACAAACCCATCGGAACGTTTGTGTTTTTGGGACCTACCGGAGTAGGTAAAACCTACTTAGCCAAAGTATTAGCCGAGTATCTATTCGATGCCCAAGAGGCAATGATTCGCATTGATATGAGCGAGTATATGGAAAAACACACCGTATCGCGCTTAATTGGAGCGCCTCCCGGATACGTGGGTTACGAAGAGGGTGGACAACTTACGGAAAAAGTGCGTCGCAAACCCTATTCTATCGTGTTGTTAGACGAAATAGAAAAAGCGCACCACGATGTATATAACGTTCTATTACAAGTATTTGATGATGGGCAACTGACCGACGGCATCGGCAGAAAAATAGACTTTAAAAACACGATTATCATCATGACTTCCAATATTGGATCTCGCGAGTTGAAAGATTTCGGCACCGGCGTGGGATTTGCCACATCGGCAATACAAGCAAATAAAGGCAAGATGGAGCAGGGCGTATTAGAAACCGCACTCAAAAAGAACTTCGCCCCCGAATTTTTAAACCGCATTGATGATATTGTATATTTCAACAGTTTAAATAAACCCGAAATAGTAAAAATCATTGAAATAGAATTAAATAAAGTGCTGAAACGGGTAGCAGGTTTAGGCTTGGAAGTAACCGTAACCGACAAAGCGAAAGATTTCTTAGCCGAAGCAGGCTGGGACAGCAACTACGGCGCCCGCCCCTTAAAACGCGCCATTCAAAAACACGTGGAAGACGTGCTCGCCGAAGAAATTCTCCTCAACCGCATTGACGACACAAGGAAAGTAACCCTACATTATAATGATCTTACGGAAAAAATGGAAGTGAAGTAATTTTATCTTAGCGCCTTTGCGCCTTTGCGAGAAAAGTTTTTACAATTTCTTCCGGCGCAATACCATACAAACACCGGTAATCCTTATAGCGGCAAGGTTTGTTGCCATACACCGAACACGGCCGGCAAGGAAGTTCCAATTGAATTTGCGGATTAAGCTCCTGCCCAAACCCCACAAACCCCGCAAAAGGATGCGTTGCCCCCCAAACAGAAACACAAGGAACATTACAAAGCGAAGCCAAGTGCATACCCGCAGAATCCATGCTCAACATCACATCCAAAGTAGCTATAAACTCAAGTTCTTCCTTCAGCGAATATTTTCCTACCAAAGAATGTACATTCTTGTATGTTTTCTGCCATTTTTTACATAATTCCTGCTCTTTTTTTCCACCACCAAACAAAAAAACTTCATAACTGCCATTATTTAACAGTTCTAATACTTTTTCCATCAACTCCGGCGGATAAACCTTCCCTTTATGTTGCGCAAAAGGCGAAATGCCAATTTTTTTTACTTTTTCCGGATAATAGGGAATATTTGCAGGTTTTATAGCAGTTTCTAATTTTAATTTATGAAAAACCTCCGTGTACCTCTGCCACGTACTTTTAAGCGCAGTTTTTTGCGTTTCGACAAGACATAAAGCTTTTTTTTCCTTTCTTCCTTTGTTTATGGTCGCAATTTTTACTCCTTTAAACGCCAAACGAAAAAATAAAGTAATTAATTTTGAACGCAGTACATCGTGTAAATCTGCAACGGCATCAATTTTGTAATTTTTACTGAGGTCTTTGTAAAGTTTAAAAATGCCTTTAAAGCCTTTGTGTCTCCCTTCAAAATCAACTGAAAAAACCTCCAAATTAGGAATACCATCAAAAAACGGAGCAAAAAAAGCACGTGTAGCAAACACAAAATGGGTCTCGGGGTGTTGTGCCGCCACTTCTTTCATCACGGAAGCGGCGATAGCTACATCGCCCATGGCGGAGAAACGGAGGATTAGGAGGGTTTTCATTTTTCAGCTTTATAAATATGCGCAAATAAACATAATCTCTCTTGATAACAATTTATAACACTTTTCCCAACTTCTCAATCGCCTCTTGCACCGTTTGCAGAGCTTCTTTGCATCCATTAAATATACCATAAGGCATTCCTAATGAGTAGAAGGTGTACATGGGTACGATTTTCAGGCTCGGCGCTCCGTCATTAAAATCAATTCCTGAAAAATCTTCTTTCATATAACCCCATTTTATTTGATCATGCCAATCAAATCCTTGCTTTAATTCTATTAAATCGGAGTAAGCATCCCAAATGGCAAGCAATAACTCTTTGTCCTTTACCAAACGCATGATACCGGAACCCTTAAACATTTCAAAAGCGTTTGTCTTAAAAGTGTATGTATAAATCGTATAGCAATTCTTTGCATATTTTTGTATGGTATCTTCATGAAGTAAATTTTTATCATTCGACTTCAAATAGTCGGCATATTTTACAGAAGTTTGAAAATACTCGGTAGATTTTTCAAGAGTTTTTATGTTTTCTTCCAACTCCATCTTCATAGCATTCAAGTAGAGCACCATGTCTTTTTTTTCACTTCTAATGCTAAGCAAATAACTTGCAGATAGCGTAATGGCAACGCCAATCACGATGGCAGAAATTTCGCGCAAATATTTTCCGAAATTTTTTATGGAAGTTTTTGCTTTGTTTATTGTTTCATTCATGGGGTATGTTTTTTATTTATATAACACCGGATTCAAACTTGGATCGTTATACATTTTCATCTGTTTATATACTTTCATTTTCTTTTTTCCAACGGCAATATCATCCAATAATTGTTCAATAGCAACGGATAAGTCAATCTCTTGTTTTAAAAGTACATCCAATTTTTCTTGACATTTTTTAATATGCTCAGAAGAAACATCCGTGCGTTTTACTTCCTGCTCCATGTGATAGATTTTGAGCTCTAAAATAGAGAG
>WQWP01000027.1 GCA_009787485.1 Lentimicrobiaceae bacterium
GCAGTAGAATTGACAGGATTAGTATTGAATGTTTGATAAAACCGTTCAGCCCGAATTCCATTCGCACTTACCCTTCTGTTTTTTTGTCACGTGTAGGGTGGTGTGCAAAAAAACGTACCGTTTGTTTTGAAAAAACGTACGTTTTGTTTTGTAGATTATAAATTGTTACCGGATGAGCCGCAATTATTTTTTTTGAGCGTGTGTCGGGGAGGGCGATACGGTGTAATTTTCAATACGTTTCGGGGCGCAGGTCGGGAGGCAAAAACATAATGGCTGAATGCCGTTATGTTTTTGCGTGTGAGGACAAGGGTTGGCGTGGGTGGGTAATTCTGTCAAATAGCAATCATAAATAGGCAATTATCTCCAATTTTGTTTATGATAGTACCTATGTATTAATAAAAGTATATTTTTGCAAACAGTTACAAAATGTGTTACTTTATGCGAAAACATACTAATGGAAAAATATAATCAAAATACATATAATAAATTAGATAGTTATCTAAAAGAAGTAAGATCGCAAGGTCGTTATGCCTTTACGCTTGATGAATTGAAAAATCAGTTTCAAATGCCGTATCCTGCAATTAAGCAAAAATTGCACAGGTTGAAATTGAAAAATGAAATTGCAGTTATTAGGCAGGGATTTTATGCAATTATTCCTGCTGAATATTCAAAGCAGGGAATACTACCACCCTACCTATTTATTGATGATCTGATGAAATCGCTAAATAAATTGTACTATGTAGGTTTATTGTCGGCGGCAGCCATGTACGGTGCGGCGCATCAGCAGCCAATGGGATATACTGTTATTACCGAAAATCCTGCACCCAGAAATATTGATAAATTGAATATTGTGTTTTTTCCGAAACAGACTTTTTTGCAAGAAGGTATTATTCAGCAAAAAACGGCTGCCGGATACATCAATGTTTCTTCACCGGAACGTACTGCATTGGATTTTTTCGACTATATACACAAATTCGGCATTAATAGAATTACTACGATTTTGCAGGAATTGACGGAAGCAATGAAACCGACTAATATTGCGAAAATAGCGAAGCAGTTTTCAAACACCGCAGCTATTCAGCGATTAGGTTTTATTTTAGAGAATGAAGTAGGTGCAGAAAAATTATCTGATGCTTTGTATAAAATTTTGATAGAGCGACAATTTTTTGTTATTCCGCTTTCGCCTCAAAAAGAGAAAAAAGGTGAAATAAACAGTAAATGGAAAATAATTATTAATACTGAAATAGAAAGTGACTTATGTAGTTTTAAGGATATAAAACAAAAAACAATTTGCACACTAATAGAGAAAAGAAGTAACTTTTTTCTGTTTCAATAGAAATTTGTGGGTAAGATTATTCTATAAATGTGCTACTTTATGCGAAAATATCCAATAAAAACGGCAAAACTCGGTATCAGATAAATTTCAAATAATTACTACGGTTGACAACCAAGTAACTTGCCATTGGATAATTAGTTGAAAAAGCATTCGGTGCGTTAGGAGTGCGCTCGCCCCATTTGAACTCAAAGGCGGAAATTTCGTCGCCGCAGGCTTCTATTAAGTCTATTTCCTGTCCATCGTATGTTCTCCAAAAAAAATGATTGGCATAGTTGCGAATATAATTACATTTTTTCACTCTTTCAGCAATCAAATAATTTTCCCACAATGCTCCCGTATCGTTACGAAAATTAGTATGTGAAAAATTGCTGATCAATGCGTTACGAATGCCATTGTCATAAAAATACCATTTGCTGTTTTTTGAAATTTCTTTGCGTAAATTCTTTGCAAAAGCACCCACACGAAAAATCACAAACACTTTCGAGAGCAAGTCTAAATAACGCTCAACGGTATTGCGGCTCAAGCCGAGTTTTTGTGCCAATTCGATGTATGACACTTCCGAGCCAATCTGAAAGGCAATCATTCGCAACAAGTTCAGCAATTTGTCGGAATTTTTAATGCCGTCAATCGAAAGAATATCTTTTAATAAATAACTGTTAATCAACGATTTGATATAATCAACCCGTTCGGTTTCGTTTTGCAAGTTATAAACATCGGGATAAGAGCCGAAAATGAGCCGACTTTCGAAATTTCTCTCAGTGTCAAGGCGATTTTCAATCGTATTGAGTTCTGCCTGCGAAAAAGGAAAAAGTTGAAAAGAACTCGCCCTGCCCACAAGCGGCTCGCCTGTTTTATTCATCAGGTCGAAAGCCGAACTCCCTGTGGCAATAACCGTAATATCAGGAACTTCATCAATTATTAGTTTGATTTTTTTTCCAATATCCGAAATGTTTTGCGCTTCATCAATTGCTAATAGCCCGATACCGGAAAATAATTCTCTGTATCGCGCTATTGACTTGACTTCGAGCAGTAACGCGCTTTCATAATCCTCACCATTGAGTAGCATCGTTTTACCGTCGAATTTCGACAAAATTTCTTTCAGTAAAACCGTTTTACCAACACGCCTCGCCCCAAAAATCAATACGGCACGTTGCGGTTGCAGTTTTTGCAAAATTTGATTTTCAATCATTCTTGATACCATAGGTCTGAATTTTTTTGCAAAAATACAAAATTTTCAATGCGTTGAATAATTTAATAGTAAATTTTTCAATAGCATTGAATGTTTTATTGTTCCATTTTTTTGCGTGTAAATCAAGATGTCAAAGAACGCTTTGTAGTTTTCAGTTTCTTTCAAATATCAAATCCCCCGGTGTTGCTTTAAGTTTGTATTTCAGAAAAACCACCGTTGCCACCGCCGAAATAACCGGAATAACAAGAATGGTAATGATTACCCATTTATCGAGGAGCGAAAATGGATTAACGCAGATATTTCTCTAAGAGTTGTTTTAATTTGTTCTCCGGTTTCCATATTTTTAAGTGTAAAAAGCGAATCCTTAATTTCTTCTTCGCCGGCCATGATTACAAAAGGAATTTGTTTGGCATTGGCATAGCTCATTTGCTTGCCAATCTTTGCTTTGTCGGGATAGAGTTCTGAGGCAATGCCGTTTTTGCGTAGTTCTGTGAGCGCTTTCAAAGCGTAAAGTTCTTCCATTTCGCCGAAGTTTAGGAACAGCGCTTTCACAGGCGCGCCTATTTCATCGGGAAACAGGTTGCATTCGCTCAAAATATCGTAAATACGTTCTGCGCCGTATGAGATGCCCACGCCCGACATATCTTTCAATCCGAAAATGCCGGTCAGGTCATCGTAGCGGCCGCCGCCTGAGATGCTGCCCATCGTGGCGTTGGTGGCTTTCACCTCAAAAATGGCGCCGGTGTAGTAGTTTAAGCCGCGTGCCAAGGTGATATCCAATTCCGGCGCGGTAATTCCAACTTCTTGACAATATGCAAATACCGTTTTAAGTTCTTCCAATCCTTTTTTTCCGATTTCGCTTTCTGCGAAAAAATCTTCTAAAAAGGCTAACTTTTCTTCATTTTTTCCGGAAAAGTCGAAAAAAGGCTCAATTTTAACGATGGCTTCTTCCGGAATTTCGCGTTCCCGTAATTCGGCGAATACATTTTCTTTTCCGATTTTATCAATTTTATCAATGGCAACGCAAATATCGGTAATCTTTTCCGGTAAGCCGATGATTTCTGCCATGCCCGATAAGATTTTCCTGTTGTTAATTTTTATGACAATCGGGATTTTAAATGCCTCAAATATTTCGTAGGTAATCTGTAGTAGTTCAACTTCTTGTAATAAAGACTTTGTGCCGATAACATCCACATCGCATTGATAAAACTCGCGGTAGCGACCTTTTTGCGGCCGGTCGGCGCGCCACACCGGCTGCATTTGGTAGCGTTTGAAAGGGAATGTGAGTTTGTCTCGATGTTGCACCACAAAACGGGCAAAAGGAACGGTTAAATCATAACGTAATCCTTTTTCGCAAATTTTGGGCGCCAACTGATAGGGTGTCCCTTCATTAAAATTTACCCCTGCCATAAAATCTCCGGAGTTTAATATCTTGAATAAGAGGCGGTCTCCTTCTTCTCCATATTTCCCCATTAAGGTGGATAAATTTTCCATAGAAGGCGTTTCAATAGGCAGATACGCATATTTCTCAAATACTTTTCGAATAGTGTTAAAAATGTAGTTTCTCCGAATCATCTCTTCAGGAAGAAAATCGCGGGTGCCTTTGGGGATGGAAGGTTTTTGTATAGTCATATAGAATATATTAGCGGCAAAAATAAAGATTTTATCGAATTATTTTTTTATCACCGCTTTTACCGGATTCAAAAACCTATCTAACAACCGCAAATCCTCAGTAATAATCTCGGCAGTTCCGGTCATCTCCTGGCTAAATGTTAACTCTTTGCCGTAGTTGGTTTTGAGCTTATTCGGGAAATCAACCTCCAGCATATAAGCTTTTTGGTTGTTTTCTACTGTAACAGGCACTAAGGAAATATTTTGAATTTGCACGCGCACCATGCCAAATTCCATATAGGGAAAATTGTCGAATTTTACGTTTACCATCTGTCCTTCTTTCACTTTGCCGGCGCCTTGTTGGGGAAGTAAAATTTTACCTACAATTTTGGCTTCCTCATTAGGAACAACCGTAACCAACACTTCTCCTGCATTTATGTTTTGATTTTTTTGCCAATATTTGGTTAATGTTACCACACCGGCAATAGGGCTGATAAGCAGAAAGTTTTGCTCCCAGTTTTTAATCTGTGTTTGCAATTGGTTGTACGCGCCGGTAAGGGCAATTTGCAATTGATTCCCTTGCTCGTTGCGTTGCTGTTCTAAATCAAAAATGGTTTGTTCCAATTGCAGGATACTTATGTTTTGGTTGTCAATGCTGAGTTTTGCGCTTTCATGAGCTTGTAATTGTTGCAAATAAGTGTTTTTAGCCTTTTGAAACTCCATACTCGACAAGACTTTTTTCTCATATAAATTAGAATCTATTGTAAAAACCTGATACGCTGTTGCTAATTGTTGGCGACTGAGGCTTAATTGATTTTTTGATTTTTGTAAAATTGATTTTTGCGTTTGGATTTGTCTTTCAATAACAGTTATTTTTTTGTGATGATAATCTGTTTTGATAAAATATTGATAATCTTCGTAGGCTTTGATGAATTGTTGATAGTAGGGTTGAAGATCGCCAAGGCGGTATGCGGTATGAGGTGTGAGGTATGCGGTAACAGAATCGTAATTCGTAATTCCTAAAATGCCTGTCATTTGCTAAATAATAAGCCGTAATTAGCGGATGTAAAGAAAACAGATATTTGCTTTTATTCTCGTGTATATAAAAATGATTAGCTGATTGTAACAACATATAAATGATTATTTTTTTTAATAGAATTGCACTTGCTCTTCCATTTCTTTTTCTACTTTTTTCCCATTTTCAATATATGGTTTGCATTGCGGCAAAGATTTAATAAATTTTATTGCTTCTTCCATGAAATCGTATCCATATTCTTGAATGTAGTAATCCTCTGCTGTATATTTGCGTGGTTTGCCCCAAGATTTTTTTACCCATATAGTATCCGTACTTTTAAACACATAAATACTATGGATGTAACCACAAGTGTCTATTTTAAAGTGAACAGGTAATGAGATAGAATCACCCTTTAAATGTTTTATTATTTCTTCTGAACGCGATTTTTCAAGTACAGCGAATTTCTCATAAGATCTTTTCCATTCAGCCGTATCATTTGGATCAAAATTGTAGGGAATGGTGTCGAGCATATATTGAGACAGTCTTTGTTGCCGGTTCATTTCTCTGAGTGCGTCGGAAGATGATAGTGGAAGAATAAACATTATTAACGGTGCAACTACCATGGCTGAATTAAATCCAAAATGGGCAAATATAGAAGGTATTATTGATTGATATTTTTGACGAAGCCAACTCTGATATAATGCAATGATAAATATTGCAATTGAAGTAATCAAAAACTGTTTTACAGAAACATTAAACAAAAAACCGAAATGAGAAATGGCAAATAACAATGCCGTTACTACTATAATAAGTTTTATTGGAGTTTTTTCATTATTGCTATAAAGTTTTTGCCATAAACCTTGTACAAACCCTCTAAACAAAAGTTCTTCCATTAGTGGAGCCAAAATGAGAGCTAAAGGAATAACCATTAATGTATCGCCAAGTTCTCCCAAAGAGTTTACTAGTTTTTCTTTAAGTATCAGAGAATAAACCACCTTAATAATAGAACTACATATTATATTAATTAGTAACCCCATCGCAATAGCTTTCCAAATAACTTTTGCGGTAATACCTTTCGTTTTTAATCCCAATACTTGGCACCATTCTTTTCGATAAAGAAACCATGTAGCGCCAATTGCAAATAAAACCACAAGTAATCGATAAATTATTCCCGATAGTAAACTGCCATCTGCGTAAAGAGTATGCCCCCAAAGTAGTGCTAGTACTGTAATAATGAATATAATTGTTAAAAGAATCGTACTTTTTTTCATAAAGAATATATTTAAGATTTGGCTGCAATAATAACAAAAAATGCGAATTTACAATATTAAAAATGACAGAAAAGAGCAAATCAGGGTATCTAAAATCTCTTTTCTGTCATTTAGCATTGTTATTTCATTACTACCACCGGCGGCACCTCTGTAAAGCTACTAATAAATCCGCTATGTCTTTTTGAAGAATACATGGAATCTGTTATATTTCCCGCAGGAGTAGGGTCCGTACATGTACATGCGCAATTGCACCCAAAACAAAGTGGACCCAATTCAGGCTCATCGCCTCCTTTTAAATTTTTCAATTCATCATTTAAAAGTTCATAACGGCTTAAATTTGTTAATTTAATGTTTTTCATATTTGACAATTTTTTAAAAGTTAATTTTTACAATTTTTCACTTACCTCGTTCCTAGAGTATTTACACTGCTGCGAATGGAATAAGAGTATCAATAAGCCAACTTGAACCTCCATCATTTCTACTAGAATTTTTATTATTGTTACCTATTGTATCTGCGTCTTTGTTATTTACACATTGACATATACATTTGCAACCCCAGCAAAGAGGTCCGTCTGTAGGGTCATCGCCTCCTTTTAGGTGGCTCAATTCCTCATTCAAAGTTTTAAGATGACTTAAATTTGTTAATTTAATTTTGCTCATAGTATTAAGTATTTTGTTAAACATTTAATCTTCAACCTCTTACCACTTTTGCAGGTAATTCATACTCCTATCAGTATTATAAACCGGCAGTTTTACAAAACGAATTATTTTGCTTCAACTTGTTGTTTTTGTTTTACACCATTTTTGTTTTTTTATGTTTATTATTTGCAGGTAAACCATTTTCTAGTGCTCATGAGTTGGTGAGACTCGCGCGCAATATACATCAATGACTTAAAGCCTTATATCCCATATTCTGATAAAGAACAAGTAGGTTTTTAGAATTGACATAGCAGGAGACGGCGACATATTATCACATGGAGACACGCAGTTCAATATTATTTCTTTATTCATGTCGCTTTTTGGTGGTTAGTGTAATAAAATGATACGCAGCACAACGGTTTTCATCAGTTCAATATTTATACATGCAGCGAAAATACTGCGAAATATATGCCTTTTCTTAGATGGTAGCCTTATCTAATAAGCGGCATCATCTTACAAATAAGTGGTATCGTTTTTCTTAATAAGTGGTATATTCTTTATAAGATTTTTACCACAGCGAATCTTTAAATAAGTAGAATTTTCTCCTTGAAATTTGTATTTCAACCTCTTTGATATAAATAATTCTTCGTTGCTTACTTATTTGAATCGCATTAATATGCTGTGTATTAACCAATGTATGATGATTTGCTCGCAGAAAGCCATATTTACCAAGTTCTTCCTCAAATTGTTTTAATAATTTAGCAACCCCAATATTTTTATTATCAATTAAATATATGGTTGTGAGATAACCATCGCACTGCAAATACAAAATTTCGCTAATATCAATAAATGAAATTTTAGATTTCTCTCTTATGGGCAGTTTATAACTACGTTGTTTGTTATAATCAAATTTCATGTTTTTTGTTGTTTTTCATTGCGTTTTATCTTTTTTCGCAATAAAAAAGCGTGGACTATATCCTTATTTGCTTTTGAGATCTTGGCCAATCATGCAATCAAATAAAGTAAGTAAAGCCCACACAAATGTGAGCACTTACGCTTTACTCTTGATTGCATCTTAAAACGGCCAAGTTTCAAAAGCAAGAATATCGCAAAAATGCTTTTTTATTAGTTGTTAATATTCAATTTGTTAAGTCATAAAAATTATTTTGGTTTATAGCAGGGTGCGAAAATATGGAAAAAAGGGTTTATCCATTTAAAAATGAGTCTTATTGTATAAGTTTTAATCTAGTATTTGCTGAATTAATGCGTAAGGTTGCAGCTACAGAGGATCTTCATTATCCATTATTCATTCCTGTACCTATACATAAAAACCCCCGCCACTATCGCCGCATTCAATGATTCCGGCATTGCACCTTCATGCGGAAACATCGGTATTTCTATTTTTTTGTTGATATAAGGAACTAATTCTTCTGAAATACCATGGCTCTCACTCCCAATAATCACAATGTCATTATGTTTAAACAATTGCTTTTGAATAGATTCCCCGTTCATATATAATCCATAAATCATTCTAAGAGGTTGCGTTTTCAGATATTCGGAAAGATTGGCATAAACAATTTTCACTCTGGTAAATGAACCCATTGTAGCCTGAATTACTTTGGGATTGGTAAACTCTACGCAATCTTCTGAACATAAAATTTGGTCAAAGCCAAACCAATCTGCCGTGCGGATGATGGTGCCTAAATTGCCCGGGTCTCTGATGGCGTCTAAAACTAATAGCGGCTTGGTGTCGTCAAGGTTGCTGAGTTGGTAGTGTGGTTTTTTTACGATGCATAGAATCTCCGGTGCGGTACTCAGGCAACTAATACGTTCCATCTCTTTTTCGGAAACCTCTGTGCATCCTTTGTGTTCTCTGTGCGCTCTGTGCTTAAAATCAAACCGCTCCGTTACATAACACTCTCTCACTTCCCAATTCGATGACAACACCTCCATGCACGATTTCACCCCCTCCACAATAAAAACGCCCTGTTCATCACGGTGTTTTTTGTGATGCAGTAATCGAATTTGTGAAATGGCGGCTTTAGAAATCAATGTTGTAAAATGCTAATTTTTATAAAAACGCGTTATTGTTTTTGCGCTGCAAAACTATGCAAAGTTTTTCAACATGAGATAAAAAAGATATTTTTGCCAATTAAAAGAAAGGAGAAGGGAGAAAAGGAGAAGGGAGAAAGGAGAAAAGGAGAAATTTATAGTAGAAAAAAAATAAGTACATTGCCATGGATAAATCAAAAATCAATCCCCAAAAATCATTTCATACCTCATACCTCATACCTCATACCCTTTTCTCCCTTCTCCTTTTCTCCTTTCTCCTTTCTCCCTTCTATCTTTTCGCACAAAAAGGTAAAACAAAAACAGAACCCGGGCGTAAAATAGTGTTTAACATCAAAGATTGTCAGGATGATAAAATGTTGCTGGCGATCCATTACAGAGACAAACATCTGTTGAGAGATTCTGCCTTTAACAACGGAAAAGGCGTTTTTGTTTTTGAAGGCGAAGAAAAATTAGACGATGGCATGTACTCTTTAGTGTCCGGAAGAAAGCACCTCCTATTGAATTTTATTATAGATGGAAATCAGAACTTTACATACAATTTAGACACGACAGGAAATGTGGGTAATCTATCTGTAACCGGCTCGCCTGAAAATGCAGAGATGTTACGCTTTCAACAAAAAACTATCGAAGCTCAGAAAAATATGATGGAATGGAGCAAGAAAAGAAAAGAATTTGATGATAATGATCAGAAAGACAGCGCGGAATATTATTTGGAGTTGATGAAGAATATGAACAAAGAGATGGAACAGTTTATTACCGAATTGATTGATAAAAACCCTACCTACCTGTTCTCAAAATTGCAAAAATCGTATCGCGATATAGTGGTTCCCGACCCGCCGGTTTATGAAGACGGCTCTATTGATTCGTTGTTTCAACTTATTTATTACAGAACACATTACTGGGATAACTTCGACCTGACCGATAGGAGATTTCTGTTTTTGCCCTCTTATGAATCCAAACTGAATACCTATTTCAAAAGAATGCTTTGGCATCAAGATGTGGATACGATAAATAAGTATATGGATTTGATGATAGAGAAAACAACTCCCGATAGTTTAATGTATCGTTTTTTGATGGAATTCTTATCAAGAGAGTTTGAGAGAACCAATATTCCCGGGCACGACGGCGTTTTTGTGCATTTAGTTAAAAATAACCACCTTGCCGGAAAATGCACCTGGATGGATGAAGATCTGCTTAAGAAATATCAAATGAGAATCGAAGACCTGGAACCGCTGCTGATTGGTAAAAAAACGGTGGAAATGATTTTGCCGGACACTACCCAAAGCAATAACTTTAGAGATTGGTTCTCTTCTTATGATATGCCGAAAAAATACAGAGTTTTATGGTTTTATGAGCATACTTGCGGCACCTGTAAGAAGGAAGCGCTGGAACTGAAAGCAGTTTACGATTCCTTAGAAAGGATAGGGCAACTCAATTTTGATGTGTATGCCGTGAATCATACTAAAGAGATTGATGCTTGGAAGAAATATGTTCGCGACAACGGATACACATGGATTAATGTGGGCGGAACAAAAGGCAATGTGGATTGGAAAGATGTGTTCAGGATCACTTCCACCCCACAATTTTACATTATCAATCAGGATAAAGTGATTATTTTAAATAGAAATATTTCCAAAAGTATGATTCCGCAGTTTTTGGATGATTATGAAAAAATAGAAGCAGAAAAAGAACGATTGAAAAATAGAAAACGATGAACTTTGTTGTAGAATTAAAATGGCGCGGCATGCTGCAAGATGCCATGCCCGGAACTGAAGAACAGTTGCAAAAAGAGATGACATTGGCATACGTAGGTATTGACCCTACCGCCGATTCCCTGCACATTGGACACTTGGTAAGCGTAATGATGTTGAAACACCTCCAACTTTGCGGGCATAAACCGATTGCCTTGTTGGGCGGCGCTACCGGCATGATTGGCGACCCATCCGGAAAATCGCAGGAACGGAATTTGTTGGACTTGGAAACCTTACGCAAAAATCAGGAGGGCATTAAAAAACAGCTTGCCAAATTTTTGAATTTTGAAGATGAGGTGCCTAATGCCGCCATGTTGGTGAATAATTACGATTGGATGTCCAAGTACTCCTTCCTCGATTTTATTCGCGATATTGGCAAGCATCTTACCGTAAACTACATGATGGCAAAAGATTCCGTAAAAAAACGGCTCTCCGGCGAAGGCGAGGGGATGTCGTTTACAGAGTTTACCTACCAATTGGTGCAAGGCTACGACTATCTGTTTCTGTATCAAACCTACGGATGTAAGTTGCAAATGGGTGGCAGCGACCAGTGGGGCAATATTACCACCGGCACGGAGCTGATTCGCAGAAAGACCGGCGGCGAGGCATTTGCATTAGTTTGTCCGCTCATTACCAAAGCCGACGGCGGAAAATTCGGAAAAACCGAAAAAGGAAACATTTGGTTAGATCCGGAAAAAACATCGCCGTACCAGTTTTATCAGTTTTGGCTCAATTGCTCAGACGAAGATTCCAAGAAGTATATTCGCATTTTTACATTGTTTAATAAAGCGGAAATAGAACAAATGGAGGCGGCGCACGATGTGGAACCGCACTTGCGTCTGCTGCAAAAAGCATTAGCCAAAGATTTAACTTGCCGCGTGCACTCCGAAGAAGAATACAATGCTGCGGTGGCTGCCTCTGAAATTTTGTTCGGAAAAGGTACTGCCGAATCCTTAGCCGCACTTCCCGAAAAGACTTTTTTGTCTGTTTTTGAAGGCGTACCGCAAGTAGAAATTAACAAAACCATCATAGAAGAAGGCATTAATATTGTGGATTTTTTGACGGATGTAACACAAATATTTCCCTCTAAGGGCGAAGCGCGGAGAACGTTGAAAGAAAACGGGGTTTCTATCAATAAAGAGAAAATCTCTGAGAATTATACAATTAACTTTTCTTCAGTTTTAAATGAAAAGCATATTTTGGTTCAACGGGGGAAGAAGAATTACTATATTGTGAAAATGTAGTTATTTCTTTTCCACCGCCTTTATCTTCGCCTCCATCTCCTCATATTTCGGAGATTGTAGTCTTGCGTAAATAGAACGCAACGTGTACATTACGTTAATGTCTTGCGGCTCGGTTTGGTGCACGCGCTCAAAATAAGTTTGCGCCTCTAACAAAAAGTTTTCAGATTTTGTTTTGTGAATCATGGCGCTGCTTTTATCGCCTTTTACCTCTAATTCGTTTGCCATTTTAAAATCCTCTTCCGACAGGTAATAGGCGCAAACCCCCAAGTTGTAAAAAACAACGAAGTTGTTAGGCATCATCTGGTTCGCTTTCTTCAATAATTCGTACGCTTTGGTGTAATCGAGGTCTAAAATGTGGAAGTTAGCGATGTTTACCAACAAGTCTGCATTTTCAAATACGGAAGCTGGGATATTTTCCATCAATTGATGTGCGGCGGCTTTGTCTTCAATGAAATAAAGATAATCAATTTCAGACACATAAAGCGCCGGGTTTTCAGGTAATGTTCGTTTTCCGGCATCTAAAATCTCTTTTAATTTTGCCTGATCTTTCTCTTTTTTATAGCTTTCGATGAGACGGAGGTAAACATTCACATTGGTTGAGCCATCGGCAATGGCTTTATGGTAAAACTTGGCGGCATTTTCGATATCGTTCAGCATTTCTAAAGCGTAAGCATAATAATAGTAAAGCTCCCCGTGTAATGGGAATTGCGGAGGTTTTACCATTTCGTAGCTGGTAACGGCTTTTTCCAAAATGCGTTTTGCCGTTTCGTAGTTTCCGGCGATCAACTCATCAACCCCGTGCACTAGAAGCAGGGCGTATAATTTCGGGAGTCCCTCGTTGGGAGACAACATATCGTAGGCTTCTACATTTTTATTCAGCGCTTTAGCTTTGATAAAGGCATCGAAAGCCTGCTCTGCCGCATCGGGAAACATGGCTTGATAATAGGTGTTGTCTCTTTTCGCATCATACTCCTGATTTGCCAAATAGAAGTAGATATTGGCTTTATAAAGCCATGTTTGTGCTCTTTGCGACAATTTTTCATCCTGCATACACAAATCAATCGCTTCTTTTGCTTTCACAAAGTCTTTGTCGAAAAACAGATTATACGCTTTTGTGAGCGACGCTTTTTGCGCTGATAATGAGAAGCTAAGCATTAAGCAAGCGATAAGGGGGAGGATAATTTTTTTCATGATACAGGAGGTTTTACTAAATATTATTGTAGGGTGCAAAACTAATTTTTTTTTCAGACTTCAAACAAATCTTTCAAATTAATCTCCATACCTTCAAAAATATGCACAGATGCTTTTTGGTCGTATTCGTATATTGTTCCGGCATCATATTTTCCGTTTGGCTGCAATATAAACACGTGGAGTCTTCCGGTTTTTGGGCTAATCATCCAATACTCCCTTACGCCGGCTTTTTCGTATAGGTTAAATTTCAGCGTGCGATCCTTTTTTGAGGTTGAAGGCGACAATATCTCTACGATTAAATCCGGCGCACCGATACAGCCTTTCTCATCTATTTTCGACAAATCACAAATTACGCAAATATCAGGCTGCACCACATCATATATCTCATCGTCTTCTTTAGATCCTTCTACAGGAAGACGCACATCAAAGGGAGCGTGATAGATACGACATTTTGCTTTGCGTTTTCGGAAGAATGTTCCTGCCCAAAGCACCAGGTTAAAACTAATCCGTGCGTGTAATTCGTTGGGTGCCGACATTATGTGTATAAAACCGTCTATCAGTTCTCGCCGCACGTCGTCAAACCAGGTTAAGTAATCGGCATACGTGTAGCGTTTCGACAGGTCTAAATTTAACGGAGGAAGCGGCATAAAGGGCTCTTCCACGATGTTGGGTTTCTCTTCGGGAAACTCGTAGGGTTGGTTTTTTTTCTTTGTGCTCATAATATTTTTATTTAAAGGTTTTGAACTTTTATCGTAAAA
Source organism: Lentimicrobiaceae bacterium (assembly GCA_009787485.1). GTDB lineage: Bacteria > Bacteroidota > Bacteroidia > Bacteroidales > WCHB1-69 > WRNX01. Next base: position 14,079 of record WQWP01000027.1, read on the forward strand.
TTTCATCATGCGTTCCGGTGCGCACCAGCACTAAAATAAGCTTCGTCTTATCTTTTTTGCCAAACGTTTTAAATCACGTTCAAAACTTGGCAATGCTTCAATAGAAAGTACAGAATTACACAAAGTATTTGTCAATTCTGTTGCTAAATTCTTCAACTGTTCCATAATGAATTAAATTACCATTTTCTAGATCTTTTAATGGTGGTGTTGGGCGCGATGCCTACTTCTTCAATAGTTTGGCAATCCATCACACAACGCACGCTCAATCCGTCTGGCATTGGGGTTACGAGGTTTCTGAGGTATTCGCAGTAGTAGTGCAGGAAGAAAGCATGTGCCATTCCGGCGGATGCGTGGATAGAAGACCAAAAACCGGTAGCGCCGAACAGGTCTATGAATCTATGAGTGGCGCCATCGTAGAAACCGGCAGGAAGAGCGGTAAAGTCGTAATCGTCGGTGCCGGGAACAATCCAATAAGGAATAGATTTTAATTGTTTGGCTGGGTATGGAGCCAAACGCAACCATTCTTCTCTGGTTGGGATGTGCCAGCCGTCGGGGCAAATGCCTTGGATGTAGGTTGCATGTGGCGGAGCGCCAACAGCCGAATGCCAATCGTATAGCAATCCGAAAATACCGGCATTTGCATCACCGTCGGGATATTGCGTGCTTTGGTAAGCGCGGGCGAATGGAACGGGAGTGATGCCGTTCGGATAGGTTTTGGTGCGCATGTTTGAGGTCCAGCACCTTCCTTCAAGGTCGGTTACGGTGTACATATTTCCTTCTACATCAATTACATTATCCGGGCAGTTGTCGCCGCACGTGAAGGAAACTGAAATAAAATGGTTTCCGGTTACATTCGTAAAGGTATAGCTTCCGCCTGCAATGGAATCCACCACATCAACGCCATCTACAATGAGTTGATATACAGTGCATCCTAAGGCAGCCTCAAATGTAAAGGTTTGGTTGTCGCCATGATGCACCGGTGTGGTTCCCGGAGGCGTAATCGTTCCGTTAGTTCCGGCATTTGCGGTGATGGTGTAGTGGCTTGCTTCTACCGTCAACGTTAATTTAAAGACACTGTCGCAGCCGTGAATGGTACTAAGGGTATGGAAATATGTTCCTGCATCCGTTAAGGTTTCTCCAAAGAAGTCGTAAGGCTCGTCTTCATAAATGGTGGCTGAAATTTGAGTTAGATAGGTTGGGTTGACCGTTAAGTTCATTTCAATCACACTATCACAAGTATTCACCGCGCTAAGCGTTTCATAATGTACCCCTGCAGTTTTCAAATATCTTCCATAAAACTCCAAACTGTCTCTATCGCAAATTGATTCTGAAAGTTTCGTAGTGTCAATAGCCATTTTAAATCTTGCCTCAATAATATGATTGTCGCGCACATCGGTAAACGTATAAGTTCCGTTTATTAGCTCTACCGGTTCTCCATCTACAAAAACCGAATCGGTTTCAAAACATGGATCGGGGATAATTGTAAAGGTTGGTTCTTCGCCGTGATTCACCGTTACAGGCCCTTCGGGATCAATGCTGCCGCCTTCGCCTGCTATGGTCGTTATAGTGTAAGACTCGGGGCAATCAGGGTTAGTGCTGTAAAGATTATCTGTATTATCGTATATAACATCTATTCCGCTAATGCTTATCGTTCCTGCAGAAGTTCCGGAAAATATTTTAATATGTGCTCCATAAGCGCTTTGATTGGGCGTGCTCTGAATTTCTGTTTGCATAAGTGATGCAGTTACTTCGCTTTTCCCTTTCACATAAACTGCATATAAGGTAGCATCGCTTTCCGGATAAAATATAGAGCCTGCCAAGAAGAGGTCAGGCAGTATTGTTTCATTTTCTACCGGATCTGTTGCCCAGCCTGCAAAGATATAACCTATCAACCGGCACGCTTCCGAAGGTTTGGCTTCCGGAAGTATAATACCGGATTCGGGGCTTTCTTCAGTAATACACGTGTGTTCGCCTTCGAATGTTCCCGTTTCAAATTCTCCGTTGCCTGCATTGAAGCAAATGGTATAAGTGGATAATTCTTCACATGCTACATCTGTTTGGCATTGGGAGAATGGCAAGTTTTCTCCATCGCAAATTTTCCAGATGGCGGTTGTGCTGAGTTCGTTGGCAATGCTCCATGGTGTATTGTTGCTCCAGTTGCTTTCGGTGTTGTAGAAATCAAAGGAGAATAATGAGGGTAAGGATGTTGAAGCGCCATCTGCGTTATTATGAGCGTCACCGGCATCAACAGTTACACCATTCACCGATATAGCCTCATTAGCATAGTTGTGAGACAGGGTAGCGTTCGCGCTATTAAATCCTATACGGTGAATCGTTCCGGTTCCTGATGTCGTACTAATCGAAATGTTTGCCGCTATGCAATTTTTAATGCTTGCGGTAAAACCGGAAGCGGCATGGTTTTGCCCCACAAATCCGCCAATATAGTCTGTTCCTGTTACCTCTCCGGAAGCATGGCTGTATGCGATGGAAGCGTTAGCATTATTGTATCCTGCAAATCCGCCCGCGTTGAGCGCTCCGGTTACGTTTACCGTAGCGTAGCTGTTGGCAATCTCTGCATTATTTTGTCCAACCAAACCACCGGTGTTATTACCGTTTCCGGTTATCTCTCCGCCGGTAGCGTAACAGTTTTCGATGATAGAAGCATCGTCGTGTTGCCCCACTAAGCTACCCACATTTTGATTTCCTGTGATGCCATCTTCGCCAATTATCAGACCAATATTCCATAGTTGTGCGCCTTCATCGGTAAAGCCGAACAAGCCGATATGATCAATAGAAGGACGATTGATTCTTAAGCCGGTAATTTTATAGCAGTCGCCGTTTATTGAACCGGTAAAGCGGGTTTCGTCGTCGCCTATGGGAAACCACCATGCGCCGTTGTTATATCCTTTTTGCCCTTGATTTAAATATTCGCTCATATCATCAATATCGTTGGCTAACTTATAATGTTTGTATCTGAAGTAGTGAACCGAATCTAATTGTGCTGCCGTGCAAATCAGCCAGGGGTTTGCTACTGTTCCTGCGCCGCCGCAGAAGAAATTAGGCTTCTTGGGAGTAAACGGAGATACCCCCTGCCATTTGAAATAGGGAAGACACACCCTTTCACATATTTGCCAGATATCGTTAAAATCCCATCCTGTGCCGCCGTCCCAATTGTTCCCATTGGTATAAAAATCTTCTGTTAATAGGTCGTCGAAAGCGCCGTTTGAGCCGGATTCATTATTAGGGCCTATTTTTCCGATAGCGCCCGGATTGTCGTCTCTATGTACAATCATGAGGTCGTTGGCGTAGTTATTGATTAGCGTTCCGAGCGTGCCGTCGGAGGTTGCAATACGATTAAGTTTTGCGTCTGTTTCCTGAGTAGCCGTAACCACAGCGTTAGCCGCTACGCAGTTTTTGATGACAGGTTCTCCGGTGCTTGCATTGTGGTTTCCTGCCAAGCCGCCCACTGCGCTTACTCCGGTTATATTTCCGGCAGCGTAGCAATAGGCGATTAAAGCATTTCCGGTGTTGTATCCTACCAAACCGCCGACACTGGTTCCGGTTCCGGTTACATTTCCTGTAGTGTAGCAATTTGTAATGATAGCGCTATTGTTGTATCCCGCAATTCCGCCAACATATTGTGCGCCGTTAACGCCACCGGCAGCTATTTCTACGCTCAGATACTCAATAAGCGCGCCGGCGCCGAGGTAGCCGAACAAGCCGGTATAATCGGCATCGCTGCGGTTAATAAACAAGCCGGTAATGCTGTATCCGGCGCCGTTGAGCGAGCCGGTAAACGCTTCGTCAGAGGTTCCTATGGGTAGCCAACCTGTTCCGTCTCTGTTGCTCGAAAATTCGCTAAGGTCAATATTGTTATTTAGCTTGTAATGTGCGGTCAGGTTGTTGCGTATGGCATTTAATTGTTCAGGTGTGCAGATGATATAGGGATCTATTGTGGTTCCGGAGCCGGTGCCGCAAAGGTCGGGTGCGGTTTGCGAAACTTCAATCTCCACGATCACTTTCGCCTGACGGCTTGCATCGGAAACGATCGCCGCGTTGGTCATCGTAACCTCATAGCTGCAGGGGAGAAGGAAGGTGATGAGGCCGTTATCTACTGTGTAGTTGGTGTTTTCAAGTGCTGGAGTGCCGAAGGGGGAGGAGATTACGGCATACGCCGTAATGATGTCGTTGAACTCGTTTTCGCCGGCGCCGTAGGGCACGCCGGTCGTCAGCGCAACGGCAGAAAGGGTTTGAGCGCCTAACCATTTTTGGTTGGGGTTGACAATCGTTTCCGAAATGGGATATAATTGAGAGAGCGGAAAGTGGTTGTTGTAGCACCAGAGATAGGCTAAGGCGCTGCATCCGCTCACGTTTAAGGTGGCTAATGCATTGGTGCTGCAATCTAATTCCAACAATGCCGCATTATTCAGCATCAAGGAAGTTAAAGCATTCCCTTGACAATAGAGATAGAGTAATGAAATACATGTACTTACATCTAAAGTGGTTAATTGATTATCGTTGCAATATAAATTAAGCAATGTTGAACTTTGGCTTACATCCAAGTTGGTTACTTGTGCCGATGTGCAGTAGAAACCGGAAAACTCACAAGCGCCGGTAATCGTAACGGTGTAAGCGCCTTTTTCGGCATAGATATGGCTTACGTCTTGCAGGATGATAGGATCTCCGGTGCCCGTTAGGGTTGTTGAGAGGCTTCCATCGCCCCAGTCAACGGTGAAATTCCTGCCATTGGAGGCTACTATGGAGAAGGATTTTTCGGAGGTTTCGGCGTTCCATGTCATGGAGATGGTTTGCGGCGGGATGGGAATCGGGAAAGTAAAGGTAGCGGTTTGAATGCCGCTGGACGCCATGCCGGTTTTCCATGCCTTAGCCCTTACCGTGGTGGTGGTATCAATATTGAGTGATGAGACGTATATAGTCGAAGTTTCGGTAGGCTCACTGCCATCTAACGTATATCGGATGATGGCGCCTTCGGTGTCGCTGTGCATGGTGAGGGAGATGGGGGCGTAGTAGGTGTTGGTGCTGTGAGAGAAAGTAACGGGAGCTACAGAAAGGAAATAGTCGGTAATGCAGATATCGTCAATATTAACAGAATGGATAGTTCCGCTTTGCGACTGTTTCGTAATTCTGATACGTGCACTTTCGGGAACATTTACGGTGAAGTTGGCTCTTTGCATGACGCTACCGCCGGCTGCCCAAGATGGTGCATTAACACTACCTACATTAGTCCACGTGGCTCCTTGATCGGTAGAGCAATCAAGATTAATCACTCCATTCTGATGGGTGCCATATGAAGCATAATCAAACATAACCGTACGTATTCCGTTGGGTCTGTCGAAACGCATTTCAACTCTGTTTAAAGCATCGTTAATATCGGAAGTGTTTCCTCTAAAGCGAATGCTTCTACCACTGGTAGAACGATCATTTGCATCGCCGGTTGTTACAACACCTGCAACGCGCCATTGTCCCCATTCATCGTTTACGTCTCGTGCCGCATAGCCAGTACCTGTCCAAGCGCTACTTTCAAAATCTACAAATACCCCGCAGCTACGAATAAAATAGCTTGCCTCTTCTATTTCACTATCCTCCAATCCATCAGCTATGGCTATGGCTTTAATCGTTACATCGGAAACTACGGGAATTGGATTTTCATACTCTGTTGAAGCAGCAGTTGGTTCGGTATTGTCAAGCGTATAATAGATGGTAGCATTTGGCGTGGTGCAAACAATGGTTACGTTTTGTGTTTCTGTATATGTGCCTGCGGGGGGATCAAAAGTGGGGGTGGCAACCGGAGAAGTAGATTGTGTTGTTGTTACCGTAACATTATCAATAACTACCTTTGCTTGATTCCCCGCTGCACTTTCCGTACAAGCTGCCGTTGTTGAATAACTATAAAATCTTAATATAGCTGTTGAACAGTTGTCGAATACCTGAGGCAAATCAACTGTTATGGTTGCTCCATCTTGAGAACATGAACTTCCGTTTACTCTGTAGGGCAAGTTAGTTGCTGTCAATTCCGTAAAAGATGTTCCATTTGTAGAATAAAACACTTTCAACCAAGATACACGAGTGGTTGCTGAATTAGCTATCATTGCAGCATCAAAAGTCAAAGTTCCTGCTTCTGTGTCTGTAAAGTCTAACAATAAGTCTATTGCACACGCACTGCTTGTGCCTGTTGAAAGTAGCACAATTGTACCGGGAGTATTATTAGCAGCTAACGAACCTCTTTGAAGGCCTCCGTTAGTACCAGAAGTTTGAAAAGTGGCTGTTGAAGTTGAAATTCTTATTCCATCACCAACAGTTCCGGTAGTATTAACAGCAACCGAAGACCAGAAATTTGCCCCTGTTCCGGCAGCGAAATTATCTGTCCAATTTGCTATGTCCGAAAAGTCTTCATAGAAATTTCCATTGAGCATTGGGTACGGTGTTGCCGCCCATACAGTTCCTCCAAACAGGAGAAAGCAAAATACAAACAAGCTCTTTTTTTTAAGAATTGGTAAAATCTTTTTCATAAGCGATATTTTTTTTTTATTTAATTAATTATTTTAAGCAACATAACTCATCGTATTCTTCTATAAATTCATTTCAGGTTTAAAAAACCTTCATATTCTCATCTCGAATCACCACCGTATCCCCTACCTGTTTGATAACGGCAATCCCTTGGTCAATGCACTCCTGTTCTAATTCCGGATATAAAGCCATGGAAGCCAGCGCCAAATAAATTTTAAAATCTTTATAATCAGGGCATAGTATTCTAAAAGTTCTTGCTTGATCAATTACTTTGGGAATATCATTTTTATGCGCTTTATACTTTACTTCGATAATAGCTACATAATTATCATTATACATTACAATATCATACTCA
>WQWP01000028.1 GCA_009787485.1 Lentimicrobiaceae bacterium
CTGAAAATACGGTGGTTGGAGTGGGTGTTTAAAATGGCTTTTGCTACTTCGTCTAACTGATTGAGTGTGGCGGTTATTTCTTGGTTTTGCATGGGGATGTTTTTGGTTTACAAAAATATTCTTTTTTGGTTATGGAAATAATGAAGAGAAAACTTGACAGGGCAAACGCGTTATAAAAAAACTACTACATTTGCCGGCAAATAAAAAAATAAAAAAATGAAAAAACTATCTTTATTATTCATAGCACTCTGCCTAATTCTTTTAGGGTGCCAAAAAGAAGGGATATATAACCCTGATAAAAAAATTAAACGAATTTATGTAGAAATGCCAAACGATGTTAAACGATTATCACAAGAATGGACTTGGGATAAAAATCTCTTAACAAAAATTGACACCTATTCTTCCCTCTGGGGGTTATTTGCTACTGCAAACTTCGAATATGATAACAAAGAGCGTGTTATAAAAGTTGTTACAGAAATAAAAGATGTCTCCGAATATTATTCTACCATATCTTACAATAAAGGCAAGTATGATAGAATTGAATTTTACGATGAAGATTCCTTATACGCTTCTTATGAATTTCAGTACGATAAAAATAAAGTTTCAAAAATAATTTATACATGGTATGGAGAAATTATCATGGATCTAAAAAAATGCAGTTTTATTAGTATGATTATTCCCAAAGAAATTATTGATAAAACGTATGAAGATATGCAGAAATCAGGGAGTAAGGGTAAATATGTAGCTACAATGAAGATAAGCTATAGCGGAAATAATCTGAGTGAAATAGCTTATGATACTAGCACTGCTACTCATACGTATGAAAATTATGATAATAAATCGAATCCTTTCTATTCTTTTGATCCGACAACGCCACAACATTTATCGAAAAATAATGTAGGAAAAATAACATACACGAGTGGTGGATATATAAATACTACCAAATACGAATACACTTATAATGATAATTTTCCGATAGAGGTGGTCGAAAAATATTCAAGTATTGATGATGGTTCTGCTACGATAAGAAGGAAAACATATTACGAGTATCAATAATAAAATTTTTGCTAACCAATGAACAAATCAAAAATCAAAACCCAAGCTTCCTCCCATCTCCTACCTCATACCTCATACCTCATCCTCATCCCCTTCCTCCTCTTCTCCCTTCTCCTTTCCCCCTTCTCCCTTTTCTCTCAACAACTTACCGGCCGCGTTACCGAATTTTCAGAAGAAGGCGTAGAAACGCCTGTTCCGGGAGCTATCTTGCAGTGGCTCAACTCTTCAGTAGGCACTGTTTCCGATACGGATGGAAAATTTGCATTGGAGAGAGTTAAAAGCACCGATATTTTAATTGTAAGGTATGCTTCGTATGAAAACGACACCATTACGGTAAAAAAAGACCAAAAGGAGCTGAATATCATCTTATCTTCCACACGCACCTTAGAAACGGTAAGTGTGGTGGCACGGGAAGGCTCTTTTATTTCTATAAAACCTATTTTCACACAAATCATTACGAATGAGGGCTTGCGGCGGGCGGCCTGCTGCAACCTGTCGGAAACTTTTGAAAGCACCATTGCGGTAGATGTGGAATACTCCGATGCCGTGAGTGGCGCCAAACAGATTTCCATGCTGGGATTGGCGGGTGTTTACACGCAAATCCTATTAGAAAACGTACCCTACATTCGGCTGTTAGCCAATCAGTTCGGCTTGGGCTACGTGCCGGGTCCATGGATGGAGATGATCAGCATTTCGAAAGGAACTGCTTCGGTAACCAATGGCTACGAAGGCATTACAGGGCAAATACAATTAGATTTTAAAAAACCGGAAACCAACAAAGAAAAACTGTTTCTAAATGCATACACTAACAGCATGGGAAAAGGCGAGTTGAATTTGAATACGCGTTTCGATATGGATAAAAAAGGATTGGTATCCAGCCTGTTTTTGCTGCACGGAGAAGCGCAATTTGCCAGAATTGACCACAACCGAGATGGTTTTATGGATGTTCCTCAAAATTACCAGGTTAACGGCATGTACCGCTTAGATTACCTCGTGCCCGATAAGTTTGAAGGCAGAACGATGATCGGCTATCTGTTTGAAGACAGAATTGGCGGAATGATGAATTTTAATCCTAAAAAAAACATTAAAGATTTGGTTGCCGACACTATTTGGGGTTTGCGCATCAAAACCCATAAATTGGATGTGATTACCAAAAACGGCTTCATGATTAATGGCGGCGAATTTCAAAGTATAGGAACTATTTTGTCGTTTAATTACCAAAAAGATGCATCGCAATTTGGTGCGCGGCTGTACGATGCTAACCAGCTAAGTGGTTATTTCAATGTGATTTACAGTGGAAAATTTGGCGCCCTGAAAAATCACAGAATCGGTGCAGGAGCAAGTTTCCAGATAGATCACGTAGAGGAGCATTTAAGAAACAGCCTAAACCCATTCTATACTGACAGTTACATTTCGAGAAGACTTGAAGGAGTTCCCGGAGCTTTCGCCGAATATGCTTATTCCATAGCAGAAAAATTTATCATCATGCCGGGATTTAGAGTGGATTACAATTTCTTCTACAAACAGCTATTTTGGACGCCGCGCCTGCATTTGAAATGGCAGCCCACGCACGAAACCTCCCTCCGCGTTTCTGCAGGGAAAGGATACCGCACCTCCAGCCCCATTATTGAAAACTTATCCCTGTTAGTGAGCAACCGCGAATTTGTCTTTAAAGATCGCTTAGTACCGGAAGAAGCCTGGAACACCGGCATTAGCGTAGTGCAGCATTTTAATATGCCCGGCGGAAAATCCACCTTTAGCATGGATTATTATTACACGCATTTCATCAATCAAACCATTATAGATTTGGATCGCAACCCGCATGAAGTAGTGATTTATAACCTGAACGGCGATTTTAACGGGACAGGAAACTTATCGTATTCTCATTCCGTGCAAGCGGAGTTTATTTTGATGCCTTTTAAACGCTTTGAAATTACATTAGCCTATCGTTTCAATGATGTTCGTTTGACCACCGCAGGAAAATTACAGCAAAAAACATTGATGAGCCCGCACAAAGCGCTGCTGAACTTAAACTATTCATTGCCTTACGACAAATGGAAATTCAACCTTACCTTTCAATACAACTCGCCGATGCGGATGCCCGATATGAGCGACAATCCCGAAGAATACCGTCCGATAGTGAATAAAAACGGCAAATCTCCCGCGTGGGTCATGATGAACGCGCAAGTTACCAAGAAATTCCGTTTATGGGAAATTTACCTCGGTGGCGAAAACATGCTGAATTACAGACAGAAACATCCAATTATCTCTGCCAACAACCCATTTGGGGAATATTTTGACGCTTCGGTTATTTATATGCCGATTACGGGGATTATGGGGTATGTTGGGGTGAGGGTTACTTTGAAGTAAACGCTCCTTCCTCCCTCATTGAGTGATAATTAACATCGTGTTCCCGACAATATTGAATCCACTCTTTCTCCAAATTCAACCAATTATTCCCATCAATAATAACCATATCACAATCAAAAATTTTAAAAACAACCTCCGGCTTCAATCTGGGATTGCGAGAAAGATACAGATAGTCTATTTTCAACTTTTCGGAAGACGGATATAGTTTGTCGTTGCCTGTTAATAAATAGAGCGTCTTTCCGTTAAAGAAAATAAAAGAGCCTTTTTTAAAAAACGTTTTATCCTCATAATCCTCTTGGATATTAAGTATTTTACTATTAATCCGCGCTTTCCTTTCATGATTTTTAATAGAAAATTGATACCGCTTGTCCGCTTTCGTGCGAATAGAATCGGATAACAAAATACTTTTTCCGTGTTGGTTAAAATTGATGGCAACAGATTTGGAAATCGTATATATAGTGATGTTTTCTTGATTTTTGCAGCTTGTTTTGTCATACATATATAATCCGGTAATCGCTAATAATAAGAGTAATCCATAGAGAAAGCTGTTTTTATTTTTGTTTGAATAAGCGTAAAAAAAGAAACCGAACATGAGATAGATTAAAATGAGTTGTAATAATGAAATGGAGATTTGTTCGGTGGTTGAGTAAGGAAGCGCTTCAACAAATTTTGCCGTATAATTCATGATTTTTATTTCATAAATCAACAGATAACCAATAAGTTGTGATACATAAGGGATGAAAGAGAACACCATAATCGCAACGCCTGTTAACACGACCCAAAAAGAGAGAAAAATAACCACTAAATTGCCTATAAGAAAGTAATTTGGAAATTGCCCAAAGTAATAGATAGCAATGGGCGCAGTGGCAAATTGCGCGGCAATAGAAACAGAAGTGAGCTCCCAGAAATACTTGACTACTTTTGTTTTGGGTTTGTAAAGTTTGTATATGGGCTTCTGTAGCAGCACAATGCCGAACACCGCTGAATAACTGAATTGAAACCCCATTTCGAAAAGCAATAACGGATTGAGTGTTAAAAGTAGAAAAAGGGATGCAGAAAGGCTGTGAAATACGTTGGTGTTCCTTTGTAAAAAATTTCCGAAAAGCACAAACGTAAACATCGTGCCGGCGCGCATTACCGAAGGGGCAAGTCCGGTAATGTTGGCATAACTCCAAACCATAAATAAGAGAATGAGGCTCTTAATGGTTTGAGAACGTTTAGAAAAATTGAGCGGAAAGAGCAAGTAATTCATAATCATAAATACAATACCCACATGCATTCCCGAAACACACAAAATATGGCTTACTCCGGCGGCAGTCCAAACGGCGCGCAATTCAGGATCCATAGTGTCGCTATTTCCCAGGATGAGGGCGGTAGCAATACTGTATTCTTCGCCCGACAAACCGGCATCGAACAACATTTGGGAAAATTTTTGCTGAATATTGTGAGAGAGATACTTAACCATATTAGGAATCTTCTGCCCTATGCTACTCCAAGCCGTTTCTTTTACAAAACCGGTAAAATTGACCCCTTTCCTTTTCATAAAAGTCTGATAATCGAATTGATTTGGATTTTGTGGCTTTTCAATGGGCGAAAGTTGCGTATTCACTAACAAAACATCGCCATATTTGAATTGGGCGGTTACAGAATCTCTTTTAAAATAAAGAATCGCTTTTTCTTTTTTGGTAAAATATTGACTTTTAAAGCTTACGATTACTTTTACACTCTTTTCCGATTTTTTGGGATGTTCCACAATGGTAACGATCCACGATTTTTGTTCTTGAATGATGCGCTCTTCCTCGCCGGTTAATTTTTTATTTAGTATAAATGACGTATTCATAAAACCAACCCCGGCAAATGCAAAAAAAACAAGAATTACCGCCATTTTTTGCTGAAAAAAACCTCTGTTTTTGAACAAAAAGTAAGAAAAAGCTACAAAAATTATTACGGGTAAAAATAGAGGCGTAATATTTTCTGCGTTAAATCCGGAGAAATATGCAGTTAAAATGCCGAAAATGTACGGAAATAGGATTTTAAAGACAGGGTATTTTGAGAGATTCATAGTGGTATGAGTTTCTCAAATATAGTATGATTTAGATTGCTTTACATATCAGATATAAAATTTTATGATACTGATTTTATGATATATACAAAAATAGTAAAGTTTAAGTTATAGATTTTTTGATAGAAACTCTCTGTGTTTCTCTGTGTTTTCTTTGTGGACTCTGTGCTAAAAAAAACATTCATTTTGTGCACAGAAAACCACAGTTTTTTTGATACGTAAAAGAACGGGAAATATAAAACTATCGGAAAAAATCAAAATATTCTGATTTTTCCGGCAAGTTTTATATTTTTGCGGAAAATTTTACAGCGTATGAAACGGAAAATCACAGATGCACTTTTACAATGGAAACATACTAAAAATCGTATGCCGTTAATTGTGAACGGTGCAAGGCAAATTGGCAAAACATACAGTATTTTAGAGTTTGGCAGAACTGAATATCAAAATGTTGTACATATCAATTTTGAAACAGATTTGTTGATAGCCGAAAAATTTGAGGGCGATTTACACCCCGAAAAAATTGTCCATGATATTGAGTTTCTGACTTCTCAAAAGATTTCTAAAGAGACAACTTTGCTCTTTTTCGATGAGATTCAAGCAAACGAGCGCGCTTTGACTTCGTTAAAGTATTTTTGCGAAAATGCACCGGAATACCATGTCGTTGCAGCGGGATCGTTGCTGGGCGTGGCAGTCAATCGCGAAAAATACTCTTTTCCAGTAGGAAAAGTGGATGAGCTTTATATGTATCCTATTGATTTTGAAGAATTTCTTTGGGCACTGGGAAATGAAATTTTTATTAAAGAAATTAGAAAACATTTTGAGCAGAATTTGGCTTTGTCGGAGCCACTCCACAAATTTGGGCTTGATTTATTTTACAAATATTGTATCGTTGGCGGTATGCCGGCTGTGGTTGAAAATTATGTTAAAAACAACAGCTTTATGGCGATAAAAGATGCGCAGGCAAAGGTTATGAACGAATATATTGCCGATATGTCGAAATACGCCGTGCCCGCAACGAGTGTAAAAATTCGCGCCTGCTACGATTCTATACCTACTCAGCTCTCGAAAGAAAACCGTAAATTTCAGTACAAAACTGCAATGAAAGGTGGTACGGCTACTATTTTCGGAGAGTCAATCGACTGGTTACTGTCGGCAGGAATTGTTTTGAAATGCCGTAAAATAGAACAGGGCGTTATGCCGTTAAAAGGGCAGATTGATTTTAGCGATTTTAAGTTGTATATGAGCGACATCGGTATGCTCACGATGCACTCGGCTTTTCCGTACCAAATGATTATCAATTCGATAGAAGTGGATAATAGCTTTCTTGGAGGATTGGCAGAAAACTTCGTGGCACAAGATTTTGCAAGCAAGCGGATTCCGCTTTATTACTGGAAAAGCGATGAAAGCGCCGAGGTTGACTTTGTAGTTCAATCCGGCATTGATATTATCCCGATTGAGGTAAAAAAAGGCAGACGCAACCGCGCAATCAGCTTATCGAATTTTGTAAAACGGTACAACTGCCCGTACTCCATCAAAATATCGCAAAAGAATTTCGGCTTTGAAAACAACATTCGTTCTGTTCCGTTCTATGCACTGTTTTGTTTGAAATTTGATTAAACTTTCCTGAAAAATCAGAAAAAATGATTTTTCAGGAAAGTATTAGCTGTCTTTTTTTATTTTATACATCAAATTTATTTCGTTAATTTGCAACGAATATTATAACAATATTTAATTTTCTTAAAATTAAGCAGATATACTTTCCCAATGGATAATACAGAACACCCCCCCCTCAAATGGTACGAACTAACCCTCCCATCCATCTTAACAAACCTACAAGTACAACCCGAAGAAGGCCTATCCAAAAGGGACGTTCTTGAACGCCAAGAGCATAACGGCAAAAATACTTTGAAAAAACCGAAAAAAATCGGGCTATTCCGAAAAATATTACATCATCTAAAAGACGTATCGGTAATGGTGCTGTTGCTCGCCGTAGTGCTTTCGTCCGTACTTGCCATGATGGGCAGTAAGGGATTTATGGAGCCTTTAGCCATTTTTGCAGTGGTGGTAATGAATCTTTTTTTGGCAATCACCCAAGAGGGTAAAGCCGAAAGAGCGTTAGAAGCGTTGGAAGAACTGAGCGCGCCCGATTGTACCGTGCTGCGCGAGGGCGTTCGACAAAAAATTGACGCCGCCGAATTAGTGCCGGGCGACATCGTAATATTGGAAACCGGAAACGTCATTCCCGCCGACGCGCGACTGCTCGAATCCACCGGATTGTTCTCCGATGAATCTGCGCTGACCGGCGAAAGCGAGCCGGCAGAGAAAGATGCTGCTGCCGTATTATCCGGCGCCATGCCGCTGGGCGACCAATATAATATGGTATTCAGCGGTTGTGTCATTACGGCAGGGCGCGGCACGGCAGTAGTTACCGCCACCGGCATGAACACGCAAATGGGGCGCATTGCCGGATTTCTGCAAGGAGACAAACGGTCGAAAACGCCTCTGCAAGTGCGGCTTGATCAAATCGGCAAGATCATTGTTGCCATTGCCATTACCTCCGCTATGTTCCTGCTGGCAATGGGACTGCGAAGTGGCGCGCAATTCGGCGATATGATCATGATTACCATTGCATTGGCAGTAGCGGCAGTGCCCGAAATGCTGGCGCTGATTGTTACCCTTACCTTAACAAACGGCGTTCATAAAATGGTAAGAAAGAACGCCTTAATCCGGAAACTCCCTGCGGTGGAAACGCTGGGCAACGCCTCCGTAATCTGCTCGGATAAAACCGGAACGTTGACCCAAAACCGAATGGCAGTACAGCAACTTTGGATGCGCGGCGAAGAGCCATTTATGGCAGATTCGGAGTTTACTCAGGAACAAAGCCGTTTCCTCGAAATCTTCTCCATGGCAGGAAACGCTGTGGTTGAAACCGCCGAGAACGGAAACAAAACCTATATCGGCAACGCCACAGAGGTTAGCATTCTCAGACTTTTAGATGAAAAAGGATACAGCGAAATTGCGGCGCACGATTATCCTAGAGTAGCAGAAATCCCGTTTTCATCCGACAGAAAAATGATGACGGTTATCTTAAAAGATGAAGTTAAAGGTGGTTATGCCATATTAACCAAAGGCGCATTCGACCGGCTGCCGCTTTGCCCGGAATCTGTGGCTGCCGACATGCCAATTGCACAACGGGTACATGACGAGTTTGCAGAAAAAGCGCTGCGCGTCATCGCCCTTGCCGGCAAACGCATAGATAAATTGCCGGATAACGAACATTTGGAAGAATTAGAGCAAGATATTAAGCTGATGGGACTTGTAGGGCTAATTGACCCGCCGCGCCCCGAAGCCGCCATCGCTATCCACGAAGCACATCAAGCCGGCATACACACCGTAATGATTACGGGCGACCATGCCACAACTGCCGAAGCCATCGCTAAAGAATTGGGCATCATGGAGGAAGGCAAACACGTAATGACCGGCGAGCGGCTTGCCAAAATGTGCGAAGTAGAGCTGTTAGACACAGTGAGAAATTATACGGTTTACGCCAGAGTTTCGCCGGAAGACAAAATCCGCATTGTGAAAGCATGGCAGGCAAACGGCGAGGTAGTAGCCATGACCGGCGACGGCGTGAACGACGCACCGGCGCTGAAAGCCGCCGACATCGGAGTGGCAATGGGCATAACCGGCACAGAAGTAGCCAAAAGCGCCGCCGACATGGTGCTGACCGACGACAATTTTGCAACCATCGTTTCAGCTGTAAGCGAAGGCAGAAATGTATATAGAATTGTTAAAATGACCATTTTCTTCTTGGTAGTCTGCAACTTTAGCGAAATTCTTATCATGCTGTTCGGGCAAATGGCCGGCTGGGGGTTAACGCTGACGCCTGTAATGCTGCTACTTATCAACCTGATAGGCGATGGCGTTCCCGGACTTAGTCTTGCTAAAGAGCCCGCCGATCCCAATTTGATGAAAGACAAGCCCATCAAAAAGAATGAAAGCCTTTTTGGCGGTGGTTTGTTAACCCGAATTGCGCAACAAGTATTTTTCACTACAATTGCATCATTGTCAGGATATTATATCGGCGCCATGGGCGAGTGCGGTACGATTTTACCATCAGACCCAACCGGTCAAACCATGGCATTCTTGGTTTGCGGCTGGGCTTCCATCATCCATATCTTCATTGCGCGGAGCACAAAATCAGTGTTAAAAACCTCTATCCTAAACAACAAATCGTTAGGGCTAAGCGCCGTAGCTATGATTCTTGTTTTTGCTTCAATGGTAGCGTTGCCGCCGTTTGGCGCTATATTCGGTTTAGTGCCCATCAGCGGTTTTCAGTGGCTAATTGTGATGGGATTGGCTTTAGTGCCGATTACCACGCGCGAACTCATCAGGTTTATTAAAAATTTAATTATATCGTAATGAAAAAACATATTCCTAATCTTCTCACTTGTTGCAATGCTTTTCTCGGCGCACTCTCTGTGGTATTTGCACTCAAAGGTTTTTTGCTAACCGCTGCATTATTGATACTTGGCGCTGCTGTTCTCGATTTTTTAGATGGATTTGCTGCGCGATGGTTAAATGCAAAATCTGCCATTGGCGCCGACTTGGACTCGCTGGCTGATGTCATCTCGTTTGGGCTTGCCCCTGCCGCTATCCTCTTTATGTGGATGGAGTTTTGCTTCGCGAATTTGCCGCCGGAACTGCAATTTTTTCCGGTTACCTTACTCCCTTACACTGCTTTTATTATCGTTCCTTTTTCTGCTTACAGGTTGGCAAAATTTAACAACGATGAGCGGCAACAGCACGAGTTTTACGGGTTGGCAACACCGGCAAATGCATTTTTCATCGCCTTTTTACCATTTGCGGCAGATTATTTACCAATATTGGATAACTTTTGGCTGTTGCTTGGTTTAACACTCGCATTCTCCATATTACTCATCATTGATTTACCCATGTTTTCTCTTAAATTTTCTACCTATAGCTTCAAGAAGAATGGGGTACGTTACCTGTTTTTGCTTCTATCGGCATTTTTATTGGGCGCATTTCAATTAGCGGCATTTCCTCTTATCATTTTACTTTATATCTTTATTTCTCTCATTATGTTTGGTTTAACAAAAGTTATGCAACAATGAAAATTACCTCCATCGCTTTATATTGTGGCTCTGCCGAAGGTTTTCACCCGAAATACAAAGAACTTGCCGCCGCTTTTGGGCAACGGTGTGCGCAACAGCAGATTACCTTGTACTACGGAGGCGCCGCATTAGGATTAATGAAAGCCGCCGCAGACGCATGCCGCGCCCTAAACGGAAAAGTAGTAGGCATAGCGCCCTCGTTTTTCTCCGACTCCACTGTGATTGATACCACGTTGGCTGAGCTACACTTGGTAAACTCCATGAGCGAGCGAAAGCAAATGCTGGAACGTGCTGCCGATGCACTTGTAGCATTGCCCGGCTCGTACGGCACTATGGATGAGTTTTTTGAAGCGATTACCGATGCACAACTTGGGCTGCACCACAAACCTGTTGCCCTCCTCAATGCTTTCGGCTATTACTCTCCGCTCATCGAACAACTTAAAACATTTAAAAACGAAGGTTTTCTTCGTGATTTCCATTTCGATTTATTGATTGTGGCGACCACCTTAGATGAACTTTTTGATAAATTGGAGCGCTACGAAAACTCAAATGATAGAAATTGGTTGGATAAAATAAAAAAATGAGCCGGCTTAAAAACTATCTGCACCTTCACTTCATTGTGCTCATATATGGCTTTACGGGCATTTTGGGAAAATTAATTACCCTGCCGGCACATTATTTGGTATTATACAGATTATTGTTAACGATTCCCATTCTTTACGTGTTTATTTTATTTCGTAAAGAATCTTTAAAGATTGACAAACAAACCTTGTTCAAATATTTAGGCATTGGCGTAATCATCGGGTTGCACTGGCTCACTTTTTTCCATTCCATTAAAGTTTCGAATGTATCGGTGGCGCTAAGTTGCTTTGCCTCATCAAGTTTATTTGCAGGAATATTAGAGCCTTTAATCAACAAAAAGCCGATTCGGAAACTGGAAATAATTAGCAGTATTATTGTGCTCATTACTCTTTGCGTGATGTTGGGATTTGAGCTCAAATACTGGCAAGGGGCGCTGTTCGGCGTGCTGGCAGCTTTTTTAGCGGCATTATTTACTGTGTTAAATAAACAATTATCAGCTACCAAAGCAGTGATAACGATGTCGTTGTATGAAATGGTGGGGGCGTTGATTCCGATTATGGTGGTGTTGGGGGGGGCGGTATTGTCCGTAGGGGTGTTGTCTGTAGGGGCATGGCGCGCCATGCCCCTACAAATGTGGCAAATTCCATCGTTGCCCGATTTCGGTTGGTTGTTATTGCTCGCCTCTGTCTGCACTGCCTATCCATTTGCGGCAACCATTAAATTACTACGCTCATTAACAGCATTCAACGTTTCATTAGCCGTAAATTTCGAACCTATTTACTCCATCGTTTTTGCCTACCTCATCTTCGGAGAATCGGAACGGATGACGCCGGTTTTTTATATCGGGTTGTGCGTGGTGTTTGGGGTGGTGTTTTTGTATCAGGTGATTAAGCCGCACCGTTGATCGTATGTAGTTGGTTTGATTTGTCAAAAATAACGACTCAAAAAGATGAAACCGAAAATAATATATGTTTGCCAAAACATTTTACCATATACAACATGAATATCAAAACCGGATCTTTCCTCTTTTTTTCATTCCTTATATTTATTTTTCTAAAAGCACAAACATCAGATAATAATCTATATAATCTATTCCTGCACAAGCAATACGAAAAAGTAATAGAAACGATTGAAGGATCTGATAATTTGAGCGCAACCGATTGCTACTATGCCGGATTGAGTGCGGAAATATTAGAAGACACGCCTCTTGCTACTTTTTATTTTAAGCAAAGCATCGCTTTAGATAGCACATTTGTGCCGGCAAAAATCAGTTTAGCACAATCTTTATTTCAAAACGAAGAGTTTGCCGATGCGATTGAAATATATGTTAACTTATTGGAAACAGATACTTTAAATGCTTTTCTCTGGAGTAATTTGGGCGATTGCTACGCCAAATTAATGCTTATCCCGTTGGCGTATTCAAGTTATCAAAGTGCATTTTATATTAACCCTAAAAATAGCTCGAATACTTTAAAACTTGTTTCAGCGCTTAGTGCATTAAAAACCAAGGATTATCTTGAAGAATCTCTCTTTTATTGTGATTCGAGTTTGCTTTATAATGAAAATCATAAACCGCTTTTGCGCAGAAAGGCAACGTTACTCTTTACCAATAAAGAGTTTATTAGAGCGGCGCCGGTGCTGGAGTATTTGATGAGCCAGCGCGACAGCTCATTTTTAGTGATAAAATACGCCGGCATTTGCCATGCTTTGTTTAAACATTATGATGCCGCGATTTTTTTGCTTCGGAAAGCCCACAAGCAAACGCCCGCCGATATGGAAGTGATGTTGCATTTGGCTTCCTCCTTATCAAACAAACCGGAACTGTTTGATGAAGCGGTGGAGATGATTTATAAAATTCGCAAAAATATTGAGCCGGATTCCGCTATTATCTATCAGACCAATACATTGTTAGCGCAAAGTTATTTAAGTATAAAAGATACGGTAAATGCCATTCTTCAATATTATTATTCGATGAATATAGAGAATAAAGAAGATAGACTACTGAGAATGACAAGCTTAGCAAACAATGTAGCGCCGAAAACACCGCATTCGTTATTATGGTATGTGCATTATTATTTTTTGCAGAATTTTAAGCCGGAATATGAGCGTAATTGGAATTTTGTGCGACAAAAAAGCTTTTCAGTGTTTCTTTTGGAAGAATACATGAAATATATGCACCTTTCCGGACAAAAAAAGGTAAAATGGGAAACTTTTGATAAAAAAACGAAGGTTATTACTATGAAAGATTTGCAGCAGTTTTGAACCAGGATTTTATTAAGATTAGCAGGATTAACAAGATTGTTTTTAATCCTGCCAATCTTGTAAATCTTGTAAAAATCATGGTTCAAGACGATTCAGTTCCTGTTCCGCCACAATCTTATCAATACACCGCTTAATTAAAATATCCAACGCACTATTCTCCAAATAATTCGCAGGCGCCATAAAATCAGCGCGTTGCTGGTGCACAATTTCTTCACAAATCTCTTTGGGCGCTCTTTTACGGTTTGCTGTCGGCTTAAAATCCTCATTATAAACGGCAATCGTGTATCCGCCTTGCATTTTTACCATTTTCATTGCCGGAATGTCGGTTTCTCCATCGCCTAAGTAAATCATATTAGAAAAAGGAATGGGTTTTTCGTGCTCCGGTACAATTTTGTTAATCAGCGTATTATCATAAGAATTATGAATACCTTTATTGATACGGAACAAAAACTGTGTTTTATTGGTGTAATTTACGCCTAACGCTGGCCAGCATGCCACATTATGAGCATCATACATAAAACCGGAGGCAAAAATGTCCTTGAAATGGCGGGCAATGGAGGTGCCTTCTACAAACTCGCGCAATCCGGAAGAAATGATATAGTGTTCTATTTCAAATCCTTTATCTGTAGCATATTGATTTATTCTGTCAAAATATTGCTCCACGCCTTGATAAAAGGAAATCTGTTTTCCATACTGAAAAAAGTCTTCTTTTCTAATAGAAATATTTTTCTGTTTTGCTTTTTCCAGCATTAGGAACATGTAGGCTAACACTTCGTCCATATCGTGTTGTTTTGCCATTTCGTTGGCTTCTTTCCAAAACTCGTGAATATCCATCTCCAAATTGGGGATGAAGTCGTGTTCTTGCATGTTTCCGGGGGCTAACGTGCCGTCGAAATCGTAGGCGATGGCGATTTTGTTTTTAAAAGTGGGCATTTTTGAAAATTTTCGCGAAAATAGTATTTTACTTTTAGGCAATTTTCGAGTTGTTTTTTCATTTGTGCAATTAAATAGCAGGCGTAACAGGTGAGAAGGATGTCATCAATCTCTTTTTCAGCACCTTTTGGCATGGGTATCGTTTTCCTGACGTCAGGAAAATGATCGTTGATTTTTTCTCCTGAATTATAGCAGGATTCTTTGGCTTTGTCAATTACTTTTGAAAAATTTTCCCATTTAGAATACCCTAATAGGGTTTGAAGTTCTCGTGCGCTCCAACATTCAATTCCTTCAAATTCGCCGGAGGCTTGCTCAAATTGTGCAAATAATGCTTTGATTTCCTGTGATTTCATATCTTAAATTTTATTTCGTTATTTTGATTATCTTCATTTAGTTTATCCTTAATTCAATTTAGTAAGCAATTTACTGTTTTTTGTTGCTCTTTTTGTCTTCTTTCGTTGAAAGATGTATTCAAAATGTCAAAAGCTCTAAAAGTTAAGAAGCAATAAATATTTCAGTTCAAAATCCGAGTCATTTCTGTTTGTTTCTTTTTGAATGAGCAAACTATAAAAATCACTTGAATTAACAATCCCTGTCGTTGTTTACTTAAAACTCCCACTTTCCATTTTTGCTATACTTTCCATTTTTTATGATATAGTTTTTACTTAGAAACAGAATATAGTCTTCGCCACCATGAAAAACACTATTTATATCTTTAATATTTTTATTGGAAAGTGCTAAATATATGCTCATTCCTTTTTCAGGATTGAAAGGATTTGGTAAACAAGTAATTAATTTAGTGTTCTTGTCTGTGTACTCTTGGTCTGCATAAATGGTCTGATTTTCTATTCTAAACGGAAATGAAGTGGCATGTTGCTTTAAAAATAGATTACTTTCAATTGTTCCGTATGCAACGATACTGTATTCAGATAAATCTGTTCTCAAGGCAATTGTATCTGCAATCCACAAACCTCCTTTTGGCTTAGCAAACGTATTGAAAATCTCTAATGCGTACCTTTGTGCTGTTTTTAATGCTTTTTTATCTTTATCTTGAGTTGGATAGATATAAACTATTTTATCGAATCTATGAACAGCATTTATTGGACCGTTAAATATTACTTTAACTTCTTTCCAGTACTCTATTTTCTGTAAACTATCTAATAGATTCAACAGTTCGGGATAAAAATCAGAAAAGGTAATTTTTTTCTCATCTCTTTGTTTTTCAAAGTCTTTTAACTTTTCAACAAGTGGATCAAGATAAATAAACCCTCTTGATAAATCGTTGTAAAATGTTCTTTTCGATCTTTCTTCATCTAAATTCAACTCAAACAATCTTATATTAACAGCTCTAATAATATGCTCATTCACACAGTTTTCCCAACTATCATACGCTTGTTTTGTCATCCTGTCTTTAATTGGTTCAAACAACAGTTCTGAAGATGCTACCCTTTCAGTGTATTTTTCAGATAAGGGATTTACAAAAGAATGTCCGAATTCATGCCAAACATAATAGGTTAGTCCATTGTTACTTAGATAAGGGATTCCGTTTTTTATTGCAGTAGCTGAAAGACAGGCATAAATATTTTCTTTACCAGCACTATCAGTTATTTTTGGTCCATATCCTCCTCTAAATGCTGGCGATACAATGATATTATAACTATCTTGAGTTTCATTAAAATAATCTTCAACGACCTTAACCAAATCTTTCTCGTCCATACTTGCAATTGTCATATCCAATATTTGATTATAAAATGGAATTTTTTTATTCCAAAATGTTCCAAAATTTGACTTTTCAGCAAATTCTTTGATCTCTTTTCTATATTGTTCCAAATTATTTTCACTGTCGGCTCTTTCTATCAAATAATTTGAATAAGGTATATTTAGATTTAATTCAGGAAGTTGCGATAAGTATAACATAAATGTTACTGGTGCATCGTAACCAAAACCATGTTCTTTCACAAGCAGATCGGTTGTTTTTACAGCTTTATGTGACTTAAATGACTTAAAGTATTTGATAACATCCTTACTATAAGACATATTTCTATCTATCACAGGATAATTTGAAATTAATTGAATAGTAGCTAATAATTCCATTCGAGGATCAATGGAAATTTGTAATTTTCCGACAAAACGTTCAAGAGGTAGAATGTTTTCGGTTTGAGCCGATACTTGTCCCAAAAATATAATTGTTAGCAGATTTAATAAGCAAAGGATTCTTCTCATATTAAATTGATTGTTTGATTCTTATCGGGTGGCGGGTGGGGGTGGCGGAGTGGCATAGCAACGTCAAATTTTCGTAATTAAACTCTTGAAAGTATCAATACTAATAACATTTACTTTTGGGAAAGCAATCTTTTTCAATACATTGAAATGTTTATCATGGGAGATGATACAGGCTGCATTTGCGCTAATGGCACAATCAACAAACTTGTTATCATCAGGATCAACGGTAATTAAATTCCATTTGTAATACACTGTAATCGGTACTGTATTGGGAGAAAGAAGTATTTCCTCCATTACAGTATCCGCAAAAGGTACAGAAAAATAATAAGATAATTTCTCGTGATATTCATCCAATATATCAGTTGTATAACACAAGGTTATCTTTTTGTCGCGAAATGCCTGCCATAACCAAAAAAAATCGGAATACCCCTGCACTGAGACAAGCAAACAATTTGTATCTAGAACAATTTTCATTTGTAAGGTGTTCTAATATGTGTGTTCAACCATTCGTGCATTACTTCGTTGCTCAAATTCTTTTCTTCCCAAATTTTTCTTCCTTCTTCATCCATTTTATTGCGAACATGAGCCAACCATACCTCTTTCAACTCCTTTAAACTATTTTCGTCTTGATTGTACGAAAACATCCTCAACAACTGTAACTGTGTGGGATTAAAAACTGTAGCTTCCATATCTTTTAACTTTTGAATTACGACGCGAAAATATGTTTTTTTTCAGCTTCACAAATGCGTTCAGAAATTCGTTATAATTTTCCAAATGGTATTTTATAATAAATTTTCTGGTTTGTTGTATTTGTCTGATTAACAGACATAACAACGCCATATTCGTTTAACATGATAATCCGCATCATCTGCATGCTAAAAAAGCTAACCTCTCTCGTACAACTTTTTCCTAAAATATAAATCTATGAGAGAAAAAACAAATATGATAAAAATAATAACGATATAAATCTTTGCAGGCATTCCAAAACTAATCTTTAAAGCAGGAAATTTGAAATCAGTATAAAAACAGAGAAAACCTACGGCAAAAGCTCCCAACAAAATACAACCCAATACTTCTAATATTTTGCTTATAACCAATTTTTCATGCGCTTTTTTATGAACAATATGCATAATATTCATAGCCAACTTAGGCGTCGGCTCTTCCGTAACTTTATCTTTTAATACCTTGTAAAACAGATTTTTTTCATTCTCATTCATAGCTCATCATGTTATATAATTTTTTTCGTATTCTAAAAAGTTTAACCTTTACATTGGCAGCTGTTTGTGCAGTAATAAAAGCAATTTCATCTATCGTTTTTTGTTGATAATAGTGAAATAAAATAAGCGCATATTCATCTTTTGAAAGCATTTTCAAGGCTTCATCTAATTGTTGATAACGAAGTTCTGTTTCCTGTTTGTCAAAAAAATCATCAACTTCCGCTACTTCTTCATGAGAAACTATTTCATCATCAAAATAAGAAAATATTACTTTCCTTTTTCTCAGTGCATTGATAATTAGATTATAAGCAATACGATACAGCCATGTTAGAAATTGCGATTTTTGTTGAAAGCTTTTTAATTTGACAAACCCTTTTACAAAAACATCTTGCGTTAAATCTTCCGCTAGCTCGCGATCTTTCGTTAATTGAAATGCCAATTGAAAAATATCTTTGTTGTAATTTGTTACGAAATGAGCGTACAAATCGGTTTCTCCTTCCAAAATACGTTCAATAAGCGCAAATTCTTCGTTTTTCATATTTTATTTGACACACAAATCTTTTTTTGGTTACAATTTGTAACCTTTTTTCCGCTTTTGCGTCAAACAAGCAAAAATAAACATTAATTATTCACTTAAAAATTTATTATCATGGATGATGTTTTAATTACCGGAATTGTTTTTTTTGCTATCTACAAAACAATTGAATTATTTGTGCGCCAAAAAGAGCGCAGGCTCATGATCGAAAAAATGAGCGAAATCTCTCCCGAAGTGTTGCAATCGAATATCGCTTCGCTACGAATTGCCCAAAACAGCGGATTTGCAGGCAATCAATTTTTCTCTCTTCGTTGGGCTGCATTGTTAATTGGAGGAAGCCTCGGATGGCCCTTAGGCTTGGTGCTTTATAATACGATGCAAAACAATAATGTAGATATGGGTTATGACGCTTATTCGTTAACATTTGTTGCTTCCATTGCTTTTTGCGCCGGCATTGCAATGCTCATTGTTTATTTAATTGAGTGGAAGGCGAATAAAGATGCAAAGAAAAAGGAATAGCAAAACGCTATTAAAATGAAAAAAGGCTGCCTGAAATGAGCAGCCTTTTTTATTAAGGTTTAAAAATGATTATGTTTTCAAAAACCCCTGCCTATACAGTTGCAACATAAATTCAGCAATGCGATATTCGTAGTTTTCCTCGTGCTGAAAATGCTCTGCCAACATTTCCGTAATCTTCCCAACGCTTCGGTATCCGTCTATTAAATTCCAAACGGCTGTTCCGTGCTCATCTAAACTAATGCGGATGATTGCCGATTTGTTTCTCGGAACAAAATATTTTTGCATGAACTTACTTCTGAAACGGGGGAAAGTTATCACCGATAACTCTCCCTCTTTTTCAGTAGTAATATGTTTGCCGATTACCGGAATTAAATCAAACAAATTCTGTTTCATTGCTTCTCTAAATTACTTTACTTCAGCGCCTTTTTTCAACGGAATGGAAACAAGGAAGTATCCGATAATTGCAATAATAAACAGTCCGATAAAATATTGCGGTTGTGTGATGCCCAACATCTTCGAGAAGAATACATTAAATATAGCAAAAATGGCAACCACCAATCCCATTAACGCCTGTCCGGCTATTAATCCTGAGGCGAGCAAGACGCCCGTGTTTTCCGTAGTGGTTAATTGCTTTTCGTCGTATTTTCTGCGAGCAGTATATATATCTAAAATGCCTTTAATCAAACCTCCTACAAAGATTGCGCATACTGTGGCGAAAGGTAAGAACATTCCTACAAATATCAACATTGGACTCTTTATTCCCATGAGTATTAAACCTGCGCCCATCAACATACCTGCAATAATTAATATCCATGTCATTCCTCCCTCTACTAAGGCAGTTGAGAGATATGCCATAAGAGATGCCTGCGGGGCAGCAAGCTCCTCGCCGCCAAGTCCTGTTCCACCCATTTTAATATCGCCTTCGTGCAAAATGATGATCACTCCAAAGAGAACAAGTCCTGAAATAACAGCGCCTATAATGTTGCCTGTTTGCATTTTCCAGGGCGTACCTCCAATAAGGTGCCCGGCTTTTAGGTCTTGGAACATTTCTCCTGCAACTGCGGCAGCTACACAAACAATGGCAGCAACGCCCAAAACAGCTGCTATGCCTTCTTTTCCGGAAACGCCACATGCCACCAAAATGAGCCCTGTTACCACTAAAGCAGTGATAGTTAAACCGCTAACGGGGTTACTGCTTGAGCCGATAATACCTACTAAGTATCCCGACACGGCAGCAAAAATAAAGGCTAAAACAATCATCACAGTTGAGGTAACAACTGCTACGAGCATAGATGTTTTGAATATAAAGAAAGTGATAACGAATGTTAATGCAGCAGCTAAACAGATGCCGATTAAAATATAAGCTGATTTCAAATCTTTTTCGGTTCTTTCAACGTTTTTGCTTGTGCCTTGAGCCGTGTGTTTCAGATCTTTGAATGCACGTGTTAAACCGGCGCCCAAACTTCCACGCATTCTGTACAACGTGAAACAAGCCGCTACTAACATTCCGCCAATGGCAACAATACGTACATATTCTCTCCAAACTACGCCGGCTGCATTTTGCCACGCTAATGTTGAATCGGCTGCTACTGCGGCATTTATTTTAAGTCCGTTAATGAAATCTCCACCCAAAACTGCCAGAAAAAGAGGCACCAACAATCCCCAGGAAAGCACTAAGCCGCTGAAGCTTAAAGATGCCAAGCGAGGTCCAATGATGTATCCTACACCCAAATATGCGGGGCTTATAGCCGGTCCGCTTGCAAAGAAACCACCTTGCAGGGTTTGTCCGTTTGCCAATGTTGCTGCGCCTGATTTGAAAAAAGTAGCCCAACCTGTTGCAAAAAGTTTCAACTCTCCTGCAATTTTTACTAAAGCTCCGGCTGCCATTGCTATGAAAAGATATTTTGAGCCACTTGTTCCGGATTGTCCGGCTTTGTGAATTTCAACTGCGGCA
>WQWP01000029.1 GCA_009787485.1 Lentimicrobiaceae bacterium
GCGACACCCCTGCGGGCGCCAACGCCTACCACTTCTACTTGACTTATTACTGTAACTACCTCCTGAGCGATTTGAAAAACAAGATGGATGGGTTGAGTGTGAGGTGTGTGATGGAATAGTGGTTGTTCGGCGGCGGCTCTGCCGCCGCCGAACTGGGTAAAACCGCCGCCGAACATATAAACACCCTGTAACCCTCGTGAAAACTTGTTCGTAGAGACAAGGCATGCCTTGTCTCTACATTTTTTTTTGTCCGAATTAGTCAAATTCAGACACATTTATTGTTATATATAACTATCCCTACGTGGCAACCTCCTATTTTTGCCGCCGAATTACAAATATTTTATCCACTAATTTTTTAAACCAACAATGAAAAAAGTTTTTATGTTTTTAGTAACAGCAGTCTTCGTGTCCACAGGATTATTGACTGCTCAAAATGCCCGGTATGAAATTATAAACGGGAAAGGAACAACAGCTAAATCAGCTAAAGTAAGTTTTGAAGTCAGCAAATCAACCAGAGATGATGTGGCTACTGTAGTATTAAAAGTTTTAAACAATCAAGGTTTTCAATTACTCTTAGATTCGGAGCATCTCATTGTTAATAAGTTCCGCAATGGCGTTTACAGCGGCAATTATGCAGCGCTGTATAACGATAGCGACTACAAAATTCCCGAAGATGCCGGTCCCGATTTTACCAACCCCTCCGTGATTACCAATGGAGAAGGCTCTGTGGATATTCCTGAGGGTATCTACGATTTTATGGTTCTTCTTCCCGAAGATGGAATATTGTACTTGCCTCTTTGGGCAGAAACTTTCGACCCCGCAAATGGCATTTACGACCGCCCCCTGATAGATGATTATACGTTTTTAGCAGGTTACGAATATGTGCTTAAAATAGAAGTTCAGAGCATGGTTGAGTTTGAGGTAGAGTACAATGCCTCATTAACAGAGATGATACTTCCGCCTGTTTCTACCGGTTTAACCAACGAGGAAGAGGTAACAGTTAAGCTCCGGAACGATGGAAAACACAATTTTTCTAACGTAAATTTATCTTACAAGATAAACAACGGAACGCCCGTTACGGAAGTTTATACGGGAGTAGTAGCGCCGGGAAACGAGATAACTTACACTTTTAATACAAAAGCCGATTTTTCCGCAGGAGGCCTGTACAGGGTAGAAGCATGGGTGGATTATGAGTTGGATATGAGCCATTGGAAAGATAAAATTACAGGTTATACGAAAAACATTGCCCCTTTATCATTGCCGTTTGTTGATAATTTTGATGATCAAACAAGTATGCTGCTGTGGAGCATTGATAATGCGAATAACGACAACTGGACTTGGGAATACGCTACAACAATCATTGATGCAGACGGCGGCAGAGGCTCCGTGAGCGTAAGCTCCCCATGGGTATGGGATAGTGAAGCCGGGGATGATTATTTAATTACAGACCCGATAATTATTCCTGAATCAGGTACTTATAATATTTCTTTCTTCTCCTATTGCATTGCTTTTCCTTATGATGAAGTAGAATCTTTGAGAATACTGTATGGAACTTCGCCGAACTATGAAGAAATGGAGGTGCTGGAAGCGTACGAGTTGGCTCACCCCGATTGGCAAATAAATGTAAAGAATTTTGAGATAGAAACTCCCGGAAATTACTATTTTGCTTTTCATTATAATACAGAGCCTCAAAATTTTTATGGAAGTTTGCATCTTGACAGAATTAGAATAGCTGCCGGAGAATTTGTGGATGGCCCCGATATTATGTTTAACAAAATTTTGGCGCCCCTTCCGGCTTGTATCATTGCAAACGGCGCTATTGGAGCTGAGGTTTTCAATAACGGCACTGTGCCCATTACGGAGTTTACACTGACCTATCAGGTAGATGAAGATACACCGGTGAGCGAAACATTTTACTTGTTTATAGGTGTAAGAGAATCTGTAACTGTATTTTTTGCAGAGACCTATACTTTTCCGGGAATGGGAGATTATGTGCTGACACTTACCGCTGAAACCCCCGGCGAGCTTGAAGAGTTTACCGCCAATAACGTAGCAGAAACGATTGTAAAAGTTATACCACCCATTACAGAGCTGCCTTTTGAAAGAGATTTTGCGAGCGCTCCCGACCGAGCCGACTGGAATCCGGCAGTGCCCGGTGGATGGGCGGTTAACAACTCTGTGGGATACCATTTCTATTGGGCAGTTTGGGAAGGCGTGCCTCTTCTTTCAAGATGTGTTACCTTAGAGCCTAATTTATACCACTTTACCTATAGCTTTTCGGCAGGATACGATTATTGGGGAACAATTTTAAGGGATGATTTTTATGTAACTTATGGAAAATCGGGAACAAACCCTGCCACATGGCAGCCGGTAAAATCGTATTACGATAGCTTCACAGATGGACGTACTGAGGATAGTTTTTTCATCAATATTACCGAAACAGATGAGTATGTGTTTGCGTTTTTCCCTGTTCGTTTGAGCGGTACTTTGCGCGTGTTTGCCGCATCGCTTGCTTTGGCGTCTGAGTACGATTTCAGAATTAATGAGGTGGTTACTCCGCTTTCTTTTGCCTACGTAACGCCGAAATATCAAGTAGAAGGCGTGAAAACATACACGGCAGTGATTGAAAACAGAGGTCAAAACGCTACAACCGGCACCGTTGAAGTAGTATGCAATGGAAATGTGATAGGCGCTAAAAGTTTTGCTTTTTCAAATCCGGGACAAATTGTGAATGTTGATTTAGAGGCTGCTTTTACGTCGCTTCCGCTCGGTTGGACATCATTAGCTGTGAATGCTTCAATAGCAAACGGCATGAGCGAAACGATAGAGTCTGTCCATTTAGTTTCCGACTCTACTTTTGCGTGGGATAATATTGACTACTATTTTACCGATGGTATAGGCAAGAACGGAATTCCGTGTTCATTAGGATTGATATATGAATTGCAAAGAGATGATATTCTCACCTCTATTACCTTGGGCTTATCTGAATGGCCTGAGGAGTTGGACCCTTCAACCATTTTCGGAATTGCCGTTTATCATATAAACGACAACCTGACATTAGGCAGTGTGGTTTTTGAAACGGAGTACCCGCGCACCTATGGAAACAATGACGCAGGAACTACATTTAGCTTGCCGGATGTTAATTTGAGCAAAGGAAAATACTTTTTTGAAGTAAGGCAATTGAGCGAATATAATATTGCTATAACTTATGATGAAGCGCTTGGAGGATTTTTCTACGATAACACGGATAATGTTTTGTCAAAGATTTCGGGTTTTGGCTATATATATGTACGTCCCAATTTCGGCAACCCCGGTGTAGGCATTGCCCCCAACAACGTATCGCCGGCTCAATTGATACTGTATCCAAATCCTTCCAACGGCTTGCTTAACGTACAGTTGGATGGAGCGAAAATAAACCGGCTTGCTGTTTACGATGCTTTAGGAAAGATGGTTTATTCATCAGCAAACATTAACGACTACTTATACAAAATGAATACCAAAACTTTAAGTTCAGGACTTTACTTTATTTCTGTTCAAACAGAAACGGGAGTTTTAAATTCAAAGTTTGTGGTTGAGTAGTATTTGGATATTATTTGGTTAACTTTTTGAGATTCCTCGCTACGATCGTCATTTCGAATGTAGCGAGGAATCTTAGTTTTAAAACCTTACCTTAACCCCACCAAAGAAATTGACACTCGCTTGCGGAAAATAACCATCATCGTGAATCTCTTTGCCATTCAATTGTGCGCGCCAAATCCATGCGTTGCTTTCATATTTCATGTTAAAAATATTATTTACACTAAAAAACAAACTTAAATTCAACTTCTTTAATTTTGGGATTTCATAACTCAAATTCAAATTGCTTACGCTGTATGGTTTTAAAGAATATCTTTTATCTTGCGAATTATCAATATATTGTCTGCTTATAAATTGCGTAACAAGATTTACGCCAAAGTTTTTAAAAGGATAAAATTGAAACACATTGGAGGCAACAACTGCCGGAGAAAACGAGATGGTGGTACTTTCTATCAATGTGATAATATACCCATTACCAATAGGTTGCCAATATTCATCGAAGTTTTCCATATAATGTTCATAATTGAGAATTTTATTTACGCTGAATGTGCCCGCAACTTTCCAGTGGAAAAACTTTACCGGCTGGTAATTTGCCACTAACTCCAAGCCCAAACGATAGCTGTTTTTTACGTTGGTCATAAGGGCAGCGCCTGTGTTGTTTATCTGCCCTGTTAAAACTAATTGGTTGTCGTACAGCATATAATATCCGTTTGCATTAAATCGGAATTTCTTCCTGTTTAAGGTATAACCCAACTCGAAATCGTACAATGTTTCGGCTACCGGTTTTCTCTCAAAAGGTACGTCAACTGCGTTAATTAAATCGGTACGGTTAGGCTCTCTATTTGCCACGGCAAAAGATAAATAAGTAGTATGCTCAATGTTTCGTTTCCTCCACGAATAACTAATGGCTGCTTTCGGATTTAAGAAGTTGTCCCACACATGATTCTGCGTAATATCGTTCAACTTGTCATTTGTTCCTTTAATCCTATAGTTAATATAACGATATTGAAAATCAACATACGCAAACCAACCTTTGTAAACATATCCTAATGAGGCAACTATATTTCCTTGCAATTTATTTCCGGTTCCATTATACCATTCATAATTTGGCGGAACATTTTCTAAGTATTTACCCCAAATAATAGTTCCGTAATGTTTTCCATCGTAATTGTTTAATGCTGCGCGGACAGTTAAAAACAAAACGTGTTCTTTTTTTATTTCAAACTCTTTCGTTGCATTGAAAACCATGCCGTAGAAATAGTTATCCAAATATTTACGTGTAATAAAATCGCTTCGTCTAACAGTATCTCCTGCGCTCCTCACAAAATCAGGCAAGCCATATTCGGAGAATCTTCTATTTTGTTTGTATTGCTCGTAATAACCAATGCCGCGCGTGAGGTGCGCTCCCACATTTATTTCAAATCTTTGCGCTTTGTTTTTGTAATCATAAAATAATTGGTAATGAGTTTGCTGATAGTTATCAGTTTCATTGCTATAACGTTGCAGTTTTCCATTGGAGTCATAATATAAACCGTTGCTGTTAAACCGGCGGTTTGTTTTTAAAGAATCCGAAGGTACGCCGTTCCACGCCAAGCCCGTTTTTTCATTTCCATAAAAAACATTCAGTTTCAATTTACTCATATTCTCTTTTTGTTTTTTGGGAAGAAAAATATCGGTAGTAAAAAACAACGAATTTAAGTTGGCGTGTGCATTATCAACATAGCCGTTGCTCAAAATATTAGAGTAAGAAACGGTAGTGGAAATCACATCTTTAATCATTCCGGTAGAAGCAGTTACGGTATTTCTGAACGTATAAAAAGAGCCTGCAGCAGAGGTAAGCTCCACGAACGGTTTGTAAGTAGTTTGCAAAGTATTGAAATTCATAGATGCGCCAAATGCAGCCGCCCCATTATTCGACATGCCGACGCCCCGCTGCACGTTCAACGATTGCGTAACGGCGCCGAAATCCGGCAAGTTTACCAGCCATGTGCCTTGCGATTCCGCATCGTTCAGCGCAATGCCATTCACCGTTACGTTAATGCGCGTTTGGTCGGTTCCGCGCAAACGCATAGCAGTGTAACCCACCCCCGTACCTGCATCGGAGGTCGTAACCATCGAAGGAATGAGCTCAAACAGATTGTTGATGCTGCCGTTTCCTAAATTGTTTTCAATAGCAGGCCGCGTAATCGTGGTAGCTGAAAACGTTTTTTCTAATGATTCGGGCGCTTTTACGAGCACCTCCACCGACATAAGTTCTTGAATGTGGATGGAATCGGTGGGGAGAGTTTGGGAGAAGGGAGAAGGGAGAAAGGAGAAAAGGAGAAAGGAGAAAAGGAGAAGGGGGAGGAGGTGCGAGGTGTGAGGGGTGGGGTGTGGGGTTGCTTTGATTTCCGGCTTCATAACATTATTTTTTTATTTTTTTATTTTTAATTTTGTTCCGTCAGTTAAAACTGACGGCAATGATTAGTTTTTAATTCTTAATTCTTAATTCGTAATTCCTAATTAAAATGAAGTGGTACGGAAATGAGTATTGATTTCTCCCTACGCCGGCATTATCCGGATCAGGTTCAATGGGTTTAATCTCAGCCTTTCGGCACCCCTTCTTTACGGCGGCGAAAATATGTTTTTTTTAATTCAAAAAAAGTTTACCCCCCTCTTGACAAATGGTACTTCATTGTGTATATTCGCCACGTGCTTGATATCAAGATTAATATTCGCTTAGTAACACAGAAACACACAGAAAAACAAGCACTTATAATTAAAATTTCCGACAGCATTGTTTAACAAAATGCGATAAATTAGACAAAACATCAACTTTATTACTAACTAAATCTTACAAAAAATGAACAATCCAACACCAACCAACGCTCCAACCCTCGAAACTATTTGGGAATTACAGCAAGATTATTTTCGCCAAGTGAGAGAAAACGACCGTTTCATCAGAGAAAAACAAGCAGAAACCGATAGGCAAATGCAGGAGACATTTCGCTATTTAAAGGAAATGTTTGCTGAATCGCGCCAGCATCTTGCTGAATCGCGCCAACAATTCAAAGAGGCAAAAGAAAAAGCTGAAAAAGACAATGAGGATTATAAACGACGATGGAAAGAATCGGAACAACGGTGGGAAAAGTACGAACGACAAAGGAAGAGAAGAGATGAAATGATAGACTCATGGTCGTATAATCACGGTTGTTTTGCCGAAGAATACTTTTTTAATTCATTTGCAGAGGAAGAACAAAATTTTTTCGGAGAAAAATTTGATGAAATCAGAAGGAAGGTAAGCCCAAAAGAGCGTAATTTGGAAGACGAATACGATATTGTATTATATAATGGAACTTCGGTAGCCATTATCGAAGTAAAATATAAAGCCCATAAAAATGACATTCCTCAGGTGCTAAAAAAAGCAGAAACTTTTAAAATATTATGCCCCACCTATAAAGATGCTAAAATTTACCTCGGATTGGCCTCCTTAGCTTTCTATCCTGAATTAGAGCAGGAGTGCATTGAAAAGGGAATCGCCATAATTAAGCAAGTGGGCGATACGGTAATTATTCAGGATGGGCATTTGAAAACGTTTTAGTGGTTAGTGGTTAGTGATTAGTGGTTAGTGGTTAATGATTAATGGTTAGTGGTTGTTAGTGGTTAATAGTTGGAAAAAAGAACCGTTCATTACCTTTTTTAATATTTTTGCCAAAATAAACTAATGAAAAAACTAAAAAATATTCTCGTTACCGGAAGCAACGGCCAATTAGGCAAATGCCTGAAAGACGCCATACAAAAAGAAGAACGCGGATTCTTTTTCACCGACCTCGAAGAGTTAGACATCACCGACCTCAACGCCGTAGCCGATTTCGTTCACAAAAACAAAATCCACTGCATCATCAACACCGCCGCCTACACCGCTGTGGATAAGGCAGAAAGCGAACCCGATAAAGCGTTTGAAACTAACGCAGATGGCGTTTGGAATTTGGCGCACATTTGCATGGAACAAAATGTTTTTTTAATCCACATTTCTACGGATTATGTATTTGACGGTAAGGCTACTAAGCCCTACAAAACTAATGCGCGCACAAATCCTGTTTCCGTTTACGGGCAGTCGAAATTAGATGGAGAAAAAGCGATTTTTTTTGAACAAATACCAAGTGTAATTATCAGAACTTCATGGCTTTATTCTAAGTATGGGCATAATTTTATGAATACGATGTTGCGATTGGGCAAAGAAAAAGAAGATCTCTATGTAGTAGATGACCAATTTGGTGCGCCCACCAATGCCAACGACTTAGCAGCAGCAATTTTACATATTATAGAACAAACCGGAAAAATTACAAAACCCACTATTTTTCATTATGCAAATGAAGGAACTACTACCTGGTGTGGATTCGCCAAAGAAATTATGAGAATCGCAAAACTACCTTGCTCAATTCATCCAATCACTACTGCCGAATACCCTACACCGGCTGCCCGTCCCACATACTCAGTTTTCAATTTATCAAAAATAAAATCCCAATTCAATATACATATACCAAACTGGGCGGAAACTTTGCACAAAGAATTAAAGAATTATTTAAAAATTTAAAGTACAAATACCTATCATCTAACCACTAACCACTAACCACTAACCACTACCCACTAACCACTAACCACTACCCACTAACCACTACCCACTTACCTCTTCTGATTCACCATGTAAGTCAACCCAATATTCACATTAAGCGATTGTAAATCTTTAAATTCAATCATTCCAAATTTGTAACTATTTGTAGCATAATTGTATGCCACCGACAGTTTAGCTCCTGTTGTAGCATTTTTTCCGAATTGCACAAAAAGTCCTAATTCCGGCGAAATGATAAAGCCGTAATTTTCTGCTCTAATTTGCAGGTCTTGAAACATTACGCTTTCGGAAGCATAGCATAATCCTAAATATACGCCTAAGTAGGGCTTAACCATGCGGTTGGGAAACAGATGCCCCACAGCGCCTATCTGAAACGGCGCTTTGCGTATATACCTGAAAGTATTGGCAAAAACACGCAAGCCGTTTCCGTAGTCGTAAACACGCGCAGCCACATCCGAGTAGTAGTTGTTGAATCCTAATTTGAAGCCTACGGCTACGTTATCAATAAGAAATATTTGTCCGTTGAAATGCCCGCCGCGCCAGCTGTATTGCTCTACAAAGTTATGGCTGGCGCCAAACAGCGTGCCCGTGCTGTATTCCAAGGAATAAAACTGGGTAGTTTGTGCCGAGCTGTTGAGAGGGAAAAGGAGAAGGGAGAAGAGGAGAAGAGGGATGAGGTATGTGGTGGGAGGTATGAGGTTTGAGGTTTTGGGGTTGGTATTCATATCTGTAATTTTAATGGTTAATGATGTTAATTTCTACTAAGTTCGGGGGTTTGGTCGAAGGTTTGCTCCATATAGCGCTTTATTTCGTTTTCCGGAAATTTGGTAATGCCGCGCACTAACCCCATAAAACGACTGTTTACAGTATAGTTGCGAAAAGTTTCGGTGAAAGAGAAACAATCCATAATGAGCGATTTTGCAGTATAAGAAGTAACATAAGTATAGGATACAGGATAATAAGGACTCCAGGTATCCCACCAGAACCAATAAGGATCGTATGAGTACCACCAGCCAAATCCCAACACTTGCACATATTGATTTTCAACATAAGTGATGTCAAAGAAAAGATCCGGATAATAAGTGTCGGAAATGCTATCTAAAGGCACATAAGTGAAACCTCTGTCTGTCATTTGTTTAATAATCACCTCTTTTTGAAAGGTTGCCGCCGATTTTTTCTCTGTTACTCTTCCGCGGGCATCTACAAACAGATCGGTGATCGTGTCGGTTACCGAAAAAGTAACAACATCTTTAAAATCAAAAGTAAGATCCACTAATGAAACAGCAATAAGCTGATCTTCAGCATTAACTAAGCCTTCGTAATCCTGGCAGGCGCTTAGGAGAAGGAAGGAAAGGAATAAGGGGTAGATGATTTTTTTCATTGATTATTTTTGTTTATGATTTAAAGATTTAAAGGTTTAAAGTTAATACACATTGATTATGAATAATTTGCAAAACTATGGTACAAATAATGTACAACAACTATATAAGTATTTATAGAATATAATGCACTCATAGTTAATTGTTTAAATCATTATTCATAAACAATGATAAATAACAACGGCGAAAATAAAGTTTTTATCGAATTTAGTTAGTTTTTTTAATATTTTGGCGCAACCGTCGGCGTTGGTGCCGCCAACGCCCGCAGGGCAAGGGTACCCACTATTTATCTTGATTTACACGCTGTTTTATATTTTATTTGCTTATCTGTGCTTAATTCCAAAGTTTTATCTATTTTTGCGCTCGAATTTACTTTAAATTATCATGTATTTTTAAAGTCGTACTTTATATTATCATGTAATTTTAAGTCTTAAAACAATAAAATATGTATAGTAGAAAACAATTATTTTCTGGTTCTGAGCGGGAAAGCCTCTTTTTGTGGGGCGCGCGGCAAACAGGAAAAAGTACGCTTTTGAAAACGCTATTTCCTGATGCGCTGTGGTTCGATTTACTGATTTCGAGCGACTATAAACGCCTGATTACTAAGCCGGACTTACTCCGCGAAACCGTTTTGGCAAATTTGAACACAACACCCGTAATTGTTGACGAGATACAGCGAATACCCGATCTGCTCAACGAAGTACATTGGTTGATAAGTAATTATGGGGTACGTTTTATTCTCAGTGGCTCCAGTTCGCGAAAAATTATCCGCTCAGGGGCAAATTTGCTGGGAGGCAGGGCATTGCGTTATGAATTATATCCACTTGTAAGCGCAGAGATTCCCGACTTCGATTTAATACGGGCAATCAATAACGGGCTTTTGCCGCGCCATTATGATGCTGTAAATGCTCAAAGAATGATTTCGGCATACATTGGCAACTACTTGCGTGATGAAATTGTTGCTGAAGCACGTCTTCGAAATTCAGGAACCTTTGCCCGCTTTTTGGAAGCCGCAGCGTTCACAAATGGTGAAATGGTCAATTACACCAACATTGCTTCCGATTGCGGGGTGAGCGTTCCAACAGTAAAAGAGTACTTCCAAATTATGGAAGATACGCTCATTGGGCGCTATTTACCCTCTTTTCAAAAGCGCCCAAAACGGCGCGTAATCACAGCTCCGAAATTTTATCTGTTCGATGTGGGAATTGCCAATAGTTTACTCGGCAGAGGACGCATAGAACCTGGAACAGAGCTGTTTGGCAAAGCATTCGAACATTTTATCTATCAGGAAATATATGCACACAGCCGTTATTCAGAAAACGAATACCCCATCTGCTATTGGCGTACAGCTTCGCAGTTGGAAGTTGATTTTGTACTCGGAGACCACGAAGTAGCTATCGAAGTAAAAGCCACAGAACAAGCTACAGACAGGCATTTGCGAGGATTAAAAGCATTTGCCGAAGAATATACCGTAAAAAAAGCAATTCTGATAAGCAATGACCCCTTACCCCGATTTGTAGATAACATCCTCATTCTTCCATGGAAAATATTTTTGGAAAGATTGTGGTCAGGTGAGATTATTTGATAATAAACATATTACTGATGAAGATTTTAAAATTTAAAGTATAGTTTTTATTAATGATTAATCATTTTTCTTTACTTTAATTATCCAAATAGCTATCCAATAGGTAACCGTAACGCCGAGAAATGCGCCGAATAAAATGGGGAATTTTTCCGAATCTTCCAATAAAACAAATAAAGGAATGATGATAACGGCGAGGAGTAGAAAATAGCGAAAAACGGTTTTCATAAGGATGAATTGGCTGCGAAAGTATATTTAATTACGATAAATTCAAGAGAAATCGAAAATATGATGTTATTTCGCACGTTAATCCCCGTAAGGGCGTATTGCATATACGCCCTTACCTTAAATTATAAATTATGTTTACCGGAATTGTAGAAAAAACAGGAAAAATTGTTCATATTGAACAAGATAAAACAAATTATCATTTCACCATTGAAGTGGATTTTGCCGACGAATTGAAAGTTGACCAAAGTATGGCGCACGACGGCTGCTGTTTAACGGTGGTGAAATTAGACAAAGAAAAACGCCAATATGTAGTTACCGCCATGGATGAAACCATGTTGAAAACCAACCTGAGAACGTGGCACAAAGGTTATGAAGTTAACTTGGAACGTAGCATGAAATTGGACGCGCGCTTCGATGGACATATTGTGCAAGGACACGTGGACCAAACTGCCGAGTGCGAAAGAGTGATTGATGAAAACGGAAGTTGGCGCTACTATTTTACTTACGATGTAGAAAAGAACAATTTTACTGTTCCCAAAGGCTCCATTTGTGTAAACGGCGTGAGTTTAACAGTAGTAGATTCCGAAAAAGGACGTTTTTCAGTGGCAATTATACCTTATACGCAAGAGATTACCAATTTTCACAATTTCAAAAAAGGAACGGTGGTGAATATTGAATTTGATGTGTTGGGTAAATATGTTCAAAAGTTATTGGAAGAATATTTTGCAGCTACAAATAATTAAATAATAAGAAAATATGGATATTTACATGCAAGTTTTGGGCTTTCTGCTCTGCTTATCACTTTTAATTTTTGTTCATGAATTGGGGCATTATTTCTTTGCCCGGCTGTTTCATACAAGAGTAGAAAAATTTTATTTGTTTTTTAACCCCGGCTTTTCTTTGCTGAGGATGAAGAAGATAGACGGAAGATTTCAGTTTAGCTTTTTCTCTCCGAAGGCGCCGGAGGAGTGGGCAGCGCATCCCGATGCCACCGAATGGGGCCTTGGCTGGATACCGCTCGGCGGCTACTG
Organism: Lentimicrobiaceae bacterium; assembly: GCA_009787485.1. Classification (GTDB taxonomy): domain Bacteria; phylum Bacteroidota; class Bacteroidia; order Bacteroidales; family WCHB1-69; genus WRNX01. Next base: position 12,409 of record WQWP01000029.1, read on the forward strand.
TTCTATTTCCGGAATGGTGGATGAAACCAAGTCGGCAGAAGATTTGGCGAGCGAGCCGCAACCCTGGGAGTTTCGCTCAAAACCCGCCTGGAAACGCTTCTTTATTATCAGCGGCGGCGTTTTGATGAACTTTATAACGGCAGTGGTGATCTACATTGCCATCATGTTTACATGGGGAAGGGAGTACATTCCGCTTGAAAATGCCAAATTCGGACTTATATTTTCCGATGCTGCGCAGTACGCAGGATTTCAAAATGGCGATCAAATCGTTGAGGTGGATGGCGTGATGCCCCACACCATCCCCGATTTTGTAAAGAAACTTTTATTGGATAACCCCAGAGAAGTGGTGGTGTTACGTAATAATCAATTAGATACGCTGCATCTAAAAGCAGATGATTGGAAAAAAATATTGGGAGATCAGTTTTCTACTTTTAATTTCCCTTTTGTAATTGAAGAAGTAATGTCCAGCTCTCCTGCAGCGCGGGCAGGATTGATGAGAGGCGACAGTTTGGTGGGCTTGGATACGTTGCAAATTTTCACGTTTGCCGATTTCCAACAAGAGTTCAGATATGTAAAAAACAGAGAGGTTACCCTGCATTTTTATCGTGGCGATAGTTTACATTCGGCATTAGTGGTGGTTGGTGAAGATGGAACAATTGGCGTTAAAGTAAACCAATTCAAATATTTACAAGTGGTAACCGACAATTTCAGCTTTTTAGAATCTATTCCGGAAGGCATTAGAGAAGGGGTCAATACGCTCACTTTTTATGTGAAACAATTTAAACGGGTATTTACCAAAGAGGGCGCCACCCAAGTTGGCGGCTTTATCTCTATTGGAAATCTTTTCCCTAAAACCTGGGATTGGAAGCACTTTTGGACGATGACCGCCTTACTTTCTATAGTTTTGGCATTTATGAATATTTTACCGATTCCGGTATTAGACGGCGGCTACATTTTATTCATTCTTATAGAAATGATTACAGGAAAGAAACCTGGAGATAAGTTTATTGGCTATGCGAATACTGTGGGACTTGTACTGCTTATTGCGTTGATGATTTATGTGAACGGGTTGGATGTTTTCCGGCTTTTCAGGTAGAAGGCTCGCAAAGGCGCGAAGACGCAAAGAGAAAAAAAACTTTGCGTCTTTGCGCCTTTGCGAGAATTACTGATAAAACAACTTCACCACCTGCTCCGAATAAGTCTTAGAAATCGGCAAATCGGGCAAATCTAAATAATCTAAATCTAAAAAAAGACCCTCTTTATCTTTACGTAATACTTTTACTTTGTTGATATTCAAAATGTAAGAACGGTGGCATCTCACTAAAGGATAATCGGCGTAGCTGTCTTCAATGCTTTTCAGGCTTCTTCGCAATAAAAAACGGGCGATTTTTCCTTTGTTTTCGTAATAAATATTCACGTAATTGTCGAAGGATTCAATGTAATAAAGATTGTTGAATTTGATGGACAAGCGCAACGTGCCTTTATCATCATTAAAATGGATGAGGTTAAATTTATCGGGTTGGATGGCAAAATAGTTCTCTTCATCAATATATTTCGACATTTGCACCATGCGTGCCAAGTGCAATTTTTTGTCTTGCAACGATAAATACAACCACGAAACGATGTAGGGCAAAAAGAGAATGAGTGTAATATAAAACATTGCTCGCGGCGCAATGTCAAAGAAATCGCGCAGATCTTTCAGCCCGATTTTAACCACCAAGGCGTAAGATACCGACATGATGAGAATTTCACCGAAAATCCAAATAGAATAGGCTAAGTAAGTGAGCTTAATTTTATCTTTTAACAAATACATCACCCATCTGCTGATGCTTAATATGGTAATTCCGCATAAAACAATGAGTAAGGTGGTAATAAAATATTGTGTGGGGGTAAGGCTATCATTTTTCCAAAACGGAAAAAAATGCTCATCGTTGAATGGTTTGTAGATATTCAAAAATAATATCGAAAAGAAAAAAACAAAGATCATCAACAAGATGGTGTTCTTTCTACTTACTAAGAATGAAGGAATTAGTCGTTGCATGGGTTGTTTTTTTCGGGGCGCAAATATCTTTATTTTTTTGAATAAACGAACACTTCCCCCTGACCCCTAAAACCGGCAAGTTTAGTTTTTAACCGTACCATGCCCCAAAAATTTTCCTTAGCACTAGAAAAAAAGTTTTAGCCCTACTTTCCAATAAATAAACAATACTTTCGTTTTTTTCTATATTTGCCGATTAAATTTGAACCCTGCTCATGACTTATAATCACCGGAAATCTCTCTGTTTATTGATTCTGTTAAGTGTATGTAGCTTATTAGGTTATGGGCAAACAAAATTGATTACAGAGGAAGAGAGCTCAGGGCTTACTGTAGATTTTGCTTCTCCTAAAACGTACGAAGTGGGGGGAGTTACCTTTACCGGAACGGTTAATTTCGACATGCGGCTGCTCCTCTTTAAAGTGGGCGACTTGATTGAAATTCCCGGAGATCAAATCTCACAAACTATAAAAAATATTTGGAAATCAGGATTGTATGAAGATGTAGAGCTTACCCTTACACGCGTAGTAGATAACATAGCTTTTCTTAATGTGCATGTAACAGAACGTAACCGCTTGGTTTCTTTTGCGTTCAAAGGAATTAAAAAAAGTCAGGAAACCGATTTGCGCGACAAAATTAAATTGGCACAAGGCAATATCGTAAACGACAACATGATTCAAACTTGTATCAATGTTATCAAAAAATACTTTATCGAAAAAGGGTTTTATGATGTTCAGGTAAAGGTGGAAACGAGACCCGACGATAAAATCCACAAAGGCGTAAACTTGATTTTTCATATTGACAAAGGCGGAAAAGTGAAAATTGACCGCATTTTTATTACCGGCACCAGTATTCCGCAGGGCAAACTAACCAAAGCGATGGGAGGCACTAAGGAAAGATCACGCTTTGAGCCTATGTCGAAAGCCGATACGATGTTTATGTTCATGGTAAGAAACTTGGATTATTACAGGTCGAAAGATTTGCTCGAACATTTGGGCGACTACTTTAGCGACAGGGTGAAATTCAGGATTATGAAGTCATCTAAATTTACCAAAGAGGCTTATGAAGATGATAAAGTGAGCTTAATCAATAAATTAAATGACTTTGGATTTAGAGATGCTTATATAAGTTTTGATACCGTAATGTTTAAAGGCGGTTTTGCCTACATTTTTATAGATATTAACGAAGGTCATAGATACTATTTTAGAAATATTGATTTTGTGGGACATACAAAATTTCCTACGAAAGTTTTAAGAGAAATTTTGAACATTGAAAGAGGAGATATCTATAACCAATCATTGCTGGAGGAGAGGCTGATGCGGGATAAACACGGCAATGACATCGCTTCTTTATATATGAATGACGGGTACCTGTTTTTCCGCGCCATTCCCATTGAAGTAAGAATTGAAGGCGACTCCATTGATTTGGAAGTCCGTATCTTAGAAGGAAAACAAACCAAATACAACCAAATAACGGTTTCCGGAAACAACAAAACCAGCGATAGAGTAATTTTGCGTGAAGTAACCACCATACCCGGGCAAATGTTTAACAGAGCCGACCTGATACGCTCGCAACAAACGCTCCTCCAAATGGGATATTTTAACCAGGAATCTATTGATGTGATGCCGAGACCCAATGAAGTGGACGGAACGGTGGATTTGGAATATGTGGTAGAAGAAGCCTCCTCCGACCAATTGGAGCTCTCGCTGGGTTTCGGGGCTACCGGTCTGGTATTGAGCGCCGGCGTTACATTTAACAATTTCTCATTTAGAAAACTTTTCAAGAAGGATGCCTGGACGCCCATTCCCTCCGGCGACGGGCAAAAATTAGCGTTCAGAGCTTCTACCAATGCAAGGTGGTATCAATATTATCAGGCATCGTTTACCGAGCCTTGGGTAGGAGGGAGGAAACCCAACTCGCTGACCGCAGCGATAAGCTATCAAATTCAAACCAGCGGACATAAGAGAGATGATAGCCGCTATGCCTGGATCAGAATTTTAGGAGTTTCAGCAAGTTACGGACAAAAACTACAATGGCCGGACGACTACTTCCAAATGTCGCATACACTTTTATATCAGCGTTATAATGTGCATAATTATGGCTCGATGTTTATATTTTCTCAAGGATTTTCAAACAATATCAGTTATATTTTTACTATTGGGCGAAACTCTGTAGATGCGCCTATTTATCCGCGCCAAGGTTCTGAAATTATATTTTCGGCGCAATTTACGCCTCCGTATTCGCTGTTTTCGAGTAAAGATTTTTCAAATGCTACGCCACAAGAAAAATATAAATGGTTAGAGATGCATAAATGGAAGTTCAATATTTCATGGTTTACCCGTATCGTAGAAAATTTGGTGGTCAACGTGCGTTTCAAATCGGGATTTATGGGCGCTTATAATAAAGACATCGGCATCTCTCCTTTCGAGCGTTTCTATTTGGGCGGCGACGGGCTATCGAATTACGCTTTAGATGGCAGAGAAGTGATTGGCATGCGCGGATACGATGATGCGTCGTTAACCCCTCATGTTTTAAATAATCCCATAGGCGCTGCCATCTTTAATAAATTTACCGCCGAGTTGCGCTATCCCATCACGTTAAACCCGAGCGCTACCATATTTCTGTTAGGTTTTGTAGAAGCAGGAAACTCATGGTTGGATAAACGCCAGTACTCTCCCTTTAAACTCTATAAATCGGCAGGTGTGGGGATTCGCATCTTCTTGCCGATGTTTGGATTACTTGGATTTGACTGGGGATACGGATTTGATGAGGTTCCACACAGACCCGGAGCACATAAGAGTCATTTTCATATTTCTATTAATTCGTCTATTGACTAAGGTGAAAAACTTGCAGAAAATCTATGAAAGATACTTGTAAAATTCTTATAATTACAATTTTAACTTTCTTCTTCGGAAACATCCAAAATAGTTTTTCCCAAGTTACCTGCACCGCGAGTGCGCCCCCTCAAGTAGCAGTAGGGCAAAATTTTACTTTTACTTTTACGCTGAACCAACGTGCCCAACAGATTGCTGCTTTGCAATTTCCAGGGTTTGATATTCTAAGTGGGCCCAATCAAAGTTCTTCTACTTCTGTAACCATGAGCGGTGGACAAACCGTACACACCAACTCATTTTCATACTCTTACACGCTTCGTGCGCAAAGAGAAGGCACTTTCACCATTCCGGCTGCCGTATTTGTAGTAGATGGAAATCAGGTAAAATCAAATACCGTTCAAATTAAAGTAGTTGCAGCACAACAATCGGGAACTCCGCAACAACAACAGCAGCAAGGAGGACGCAGTCAGCAAGCGCAAGTCTTTGATAAAAATGAAGTATTTGTTCGTGCTTCTGCCTCTAAAACAAATCCTTATCAAGGAGAGCAGGTCATTATTACGCATAAATTATATGTAGGGCAGGGCGTGAATGGCGGCTATCGTGTAACCAGCGCTACCATGCCCACACAAAGCGGATTATGGTCTTACACGTTAGGAGATCAGAGTGCTGAAAACGTGGCAAAACAGGAAGTCTTGAATGGGAAAAAATATAGCGTGCACGAAATCAGAAGAACGGCTGTTTTTCCGCAAAAAACAGGCGAAATAACTATTACGCCCATGGAAATTGAGTTTCTTGCCGGCGTAATTACTCAACAAAGTTCCGGAGATCCGTTCTTCGATCGATTCTTTGGAGGCAGGCAAAACACGCAAAACTTCAATCTTGATTTAAAATCAGATGCCATTAAACTTAATGTAAGGCCGTTGCCCCAAAACAACAAACCCGATAATTTCAGCGGCTTAGTAGGCAATTTTACAATGACCTCCTCCCTTAGTAGGGCGCAACTCAAAGCGAATGATGCCACAAACTTAACGATTACGATAAGTGGCACCGGAAACATTCAACACATTGATCCTCTCAATATTATATTTCCTCCGGATTTTGATGTAACGGAGCCGAGAGTAACAGATCATATTAACACTAAAGGAAATGCGGTTACAGGATCACGTACTTTTGAATATGTGATTATTCCTCGCAATGAAGGAACTTTTACGATTCCGAAAGCTACATTTTCGTTTTTTGACCCACAAACCAGCGCTTTTAAAACGCTTACTACAGAAGAATATACGTTGCAAATTGAAAAAGGCTCGGGACAATTATCCGTTTCAACCACCTCTTCACAAAAAGATATTAAAATATTAGGAAACGACATCCGCTATATTCGAACTTCCTATTCTAATTTAAAACCGATGGGCGTTACTTTTTTCGGCTCACTTCAATATTATGCCGCTTTATTGTTACCTATTTTACTTTTGATTATTTTTATCATTATTTGGAGAAAACAGATTGAAACAAGAAGTAATGTGGCGTTAATGCGCAATAAAAAAGCAAATAAAGTGGCGCTTAAAAATTTAAAAACAGCGAAAAAACTGTTGGAAGAAAATAATAAAGAGTTGTTTTATATGGAAATATCTCGTGCGCTTTGGGGATATTTAAGCAGTAAATACCACATTCCCGTATCGCAACTTTCTATGGAAAATGTAGCGTCAAAACTCATGCTGTTGGGTGTTTCCACGAAAACCACAGATAGTTTTACGGCAACATTGCAGCAATGCGAGTTTGCGCGTTTTGCGCCGGGAGACAGTTCCGAAATCATGAGCGAAATGTACCAAAAAGCAACTGATTTTATTCTACAAAACGAAACTCAACGAAATGTTAAGATTCCCATTTAAAAATGAAAATTTAATCTATTTTTGCACTTGGTAAAGCCTTGAATTATTAGTGTTTGTAAACGCACAAGTAAATGATAGTTTTACATTAAATCAAAATGATGCAATAATTCAACAAAATGGAATCTACGATGTAATAAGCTTTGAATGAAAAAATATAATACTTTTGCCTCAACTTTTGAAAGATTTTTCAAAGAGTTTTAAAGGACTTCGGCTTTTTGAAAAATTAAAAAGGTGAAAACAAATTAATAGGAGTTCCCTTATATAGTATGAGAAAATTATTAAAATTAACCGCATTCTTGCTCATTCTCATAGTAGCCCTTGCCTCCTCCTGCCAACCGGAAGAGCCTAAAGAAATTGAATACACAATATTGCCTGAAAGCTTAAATTTTGAGGCTACCGGTGGTGAAGCCGGATTTACGGTATCTGTTAAATCGCCTGCAATAGTAGAAAGTGTAGAAGCTTTATCCGCGTGGTGTCAGGTATCTACAAACGATATATCTCCTGTAAATGTAATGGTAACAGTTGACCCCAATACTGATGGGGCACGCAATACTTCAGTAGTGGTTAACATGAAATTAGGAGAAAACAAAACCTCTGTAACCGTTCCGATAAGCCAGGAAGGCGTATGGATTTTAATCAATGGTATAAAATGGGCAACCCGTAATGTGGATATGCCCGGTACGTTTGCTGCCAGACCTGAAGACGCGGGTATGTTTTACCAATGGAATAGAAAAATTGGCTGGAGTACGACCGATCCGAGGATAAATTCTGATGGTGACGATAAGTGGAACAGTACTATTCCTACTGGCGATACTTGGGAGAAAGATAATGATCCTTGTCCCCCAGGTTGGCGTGTGCCCACGCGCATTGAATTGATAAGTTTGATAAACGTCTCTAATGAATGGACAACTCTAAATGATGTGAATGGTCGCATATATGGTAGCGGCAACAATTCAATGTTCCTGCCTGCAGTTGGATACCGTCACTCTTATGGTGGTCTTTCCTCCGTGAACGACTTCGGGTACTACTGGAGTAGTACTTATGATGTTTATGGATTAGCTTGGTTTCTGCCCTTCAACAACAATATGACCTTTAATCCAAACACTTCGATAAGGAGATATGCTTATTCTGTTCGTTGTGTGGTAGAATAAATTCAGATTATATTTACCAAACTAAAATTGTTAACTCAAAAATATAAAATTATGAACCGAAAATTATTAAAATTAACCGTATTCTTGCTATTTCTAATAGTAGCCCTCGCCTCCTCCTGCCAACCGGAAGAGCCTAAAGAGATTGAATATACAATATTGCCTGCAAGTTTAAATTTTGAGGCTACCGGCGGAGAAGACGGATTTACGGTATCTGTTAAATCTCCTGCAATAGTAGAAAGTATAGAATCTCTATCCGCA
>WQWP01000030.1 GCA_009787485.1 Lentimicrobiaceae bacterium
ATTTGCAGCGTAATTAAAAAAACATAACTATTATGACAAGTACTATCATTATACCCAACGATGCAATGGTTTCTGTACCTATTCCGCCTGCATACATTGGCAGAGAGGTAGAAGTAACATTTTCATTAGTTAATGGAGCAGCTAAAACTGCCTTTCGGGAACAGCAAATTTTAGAGCCTGATGACGACTTGCGCAGAGCTATTACATTTGACGAACTTTTGGAAAGAACATACGAAGATATTCATCAAATGTTTAATAACAAATGAAAAAAGTATTAGCCACGCCTGAAGTACAGGCTTATGTGCAACGACTTGTACGAATTCTTTACGAAAATGGCTATTTTTCATTTGAAGATACAGCCCGAAAGTATGTAAAAGACCTTCCTTGTGCTGGCTTTGCTTTTGGAAGATCCGTTTCAGCACAAGCAGATGCCCTAGAGTTATATCAGCTAAGAGTTAAAAATTGTCAAGATTAACATAAATGTTTTATAGCAAATGAATATGAATTTTTCAATACTTGTAGTTTATATATTACTGCTGCTTATTTTTGGGTTGTTGGCACAACGAACAAAAGGGCCCATCACTCCAAAAAGAAGAAAGATTTTTATTGTTATTTATATTTTTATTGTATTGTCATTCGTTTTTGAGATCATAAAAGATATTAGTGTAATTAGAAGTGGTATTTTATACTTACCCTTGTGGCGCTATATTTTTAGATATTCTATGTCAATGTTATTGATTGCTACATTCTCATTTTATTTATATAAAATGCATAAAGAGAATAATCGAACGAATCAATCAAACAGATCAAATCACAATCCTACAACATAAATGGATGTATAAGCGAGCTCTTAAAAGAATGTGTCTAAATAATATATTATGAAAAAATCACAAAAATGGATTCTAATTTCGATGGTGATAATTCCTGCAATTATCTTGGCTATTACTATTCCTAAGGATATAAGTATAAAAGAGTTTCCACTGTGGGCTATAATTGGAATACCCATACTTATTCTACTTACACCTTTTTCGTTCCTTTTAGGACAGCGTTTTGCACAACGGGCAGTATATGACACCCCATTACAAAAACAGAAAAAAAATATATTGACGATATGGGGTATTTATACTATCTTTATAGCAATAATACTGATTATACTATATTATGTTAGATACCAATCTTTTTGGACAACCCTATTAATTTTGTTGGTGCCTTGGTTTTTTATGATTTTTGGAAATTTTCGTATTCTTTTCCCGAAGAAGAAAGAATCTACAGAAAAAGATCATCATCAAAATTAAAATCATGGGTGAAACCATTATGGATTCAACTCCATAGCATAAAAGTATGCTATTCCTTTCAGAGGCTGTCGCAAAAGGCAGCCTCTTTTTAAGAAAGGCAATTTTTGCTATTTTCGCGGCCTTCAACAAACCATTAAACCTTAAATATTCAAACCATTAAACCTTAAATCTTTAAACAATCATGAAAAAAAACCTCCTCCTCTCCCTTTTTATTTTTACCTCTTTTTTTCAACTTTTTTCTCAAAATGAATTAGAAACTCCTGTAAAATGGGAGTTTAAGACAGAAAAAGTAAACGATTCGGTAGCAGAATTGCAATTTATTGCTACCATAAAAGACAAATGGCATCTCTATTCGCAACATCACACAGGAATGGAAATACCGCTGAGTTTTGAATTTAAAACCTCTCCCTATTATAAAAGATTGGGAAAAGTTTGGGAACCCACAGCGAAAGTATTTTATGATCCTGTATTTCAAGATACCTCACTTTATTTCGACAAAAAAGTTACTTTTAAACAAAAAATACAAGTATTTTCTAATGAACCTTTTGAAGTAAAAGGCGAACTTTCCGGACAAGCCTGTATTGATGGACGTTGTGTAGCCATAGATCAAAAATTTGGGTTTTCGGTTTCCGGGTTTGAAACAATTGATATGGATGATGCCACGTCTCTACAATTGGATGATGATGAAATTGTTGCAGAGGATAATTTAGCAGACGATGAACAGCACGCCTCAGAAGAAGAATCCCTCCTTATCTTTTTCTTAGTAGCCATTTTGGGCGGCTTGGTGGGATTGCTCATGCCTTGCGTATTCCCCATGATTCCGATGACTATTTCCTATTTTTTGAAAATAGACAAAAGGTCTTATGCACTCTTTTTTGGGGTTTCTATTGTGATTATTTTCTTGTTGCTGGGCATTTTGCTATCTGTGATTTTCGGTCCGGATTTCGCCAATATTGTGAGTACACACTGGTTTCCTAATATTTTATTTGCTGCGATATTTGTCGTTTTTGCACTCTCTTTATTCGGTTATTTTGAAATTTCTTTACCCAGCAGTTGGGTGAATAAATCGGCAAAAATGGAAAGCGCCGGCGGGCTTATTGGCGTGTTCTTCATGGCATTAACCTTAGTGTTGGTTTCTTTCTCGTGCACGCTGCCTATTGCCGGCGCTGTAGCGCTAAAATCGGTGGCGAGTGGATCATTTTTGAAACCGATTATTGGTATGCTGGGATTTTCGCTCGGTATTGCAGTACCATTCACTCTGTTTGCCTTTTTCCCGGGTATGCTGAAGAAGATGCCAAAATCGGGCGGATGGATGAATACGATGAAAGTACTTTTAGCCTTCGTTGAATTGGCATTTGCGTTAAAATTTCTTAATGTACCCGACCAAACCTACGGTTGGCGTTTGTTAGACCGCGAAATTTATTTGGCATTTTGGATTGTAATTTTTGCCATGATGGGCTTGTACCTGCTCGGAAAAATCAGATTTCCAAACGATGAGGAGATGCCGGTGCAAAAAAGTTGGGTGCGCTACATGTTATCCATTTTTACCTTCGCGTTTGTAGTGTATTTAATTCCAGGCATGTTCGGCGCGCCGTTGAAAGCTATTTCCGGTTGGTTACCTCCCATGCCTACACAAGACTTCGACATCAGTAAAATTGTGCGCGAAGAGACTGCGAGTTTCTCCGGCGTCTCTACCGATCAGAGCGAATGGGAGAAGCCGCGCTATACCGATAAGTTGCACTTGCCTCATGGCATTTTCGGCTATTTCGACTTAGATCAGGCGCTTCGCGTGGCTGCCAAAGCCAACCGACCTGTGTTTGTTGATTTTACCGGACACGGGTGCGTCAACTGCCGCAACGTGGAAAGCGCAGTTTGGGCAGACTCGCGGGTGCGCGCAAAATTTGCCAAAGAGTTTGTCGTTGTAGCACAATATGTGGATGATAAAGTGGTTAAATTACACTCCGATGATATTATCTTAGACAATGACGGAGAACCGATTACCATGCTGGGCAAAAAAGCTATGTTTTACGCACACCACAAATTTAGAGAAAACTCGCAACCGGCTTATTTTATTATAGATGTAGATGGAACTATTTTAACGGGACCTATTCATTATGAGTTGAATGTGGAGAATTATTTGAGGTTTTTGGATGAAGGAGTACGGCTGTTTAGAGAAAAGCATGGGATGTAAATAAGAAAGTTTCAAGTTTAATCTGTCCAAAATTAAAAATGGTATCAATCAGATTGTGAAAAACAAAAAACTCCTATTACTTCTTTCCCTCACACCAACCCTCTTCCTCCTATTCTGGTTCTGTCTTCCTGCTCCACTATTCAAAACCACATACAGCACAACCGTTTACGACCGCAATGGGCAACTTCTCGGCGCCCGCGTGTCAAAAACCGGTGAGTGGCAATTTCCACCTACAAAAGAACTTTCGGATAAATATGTAACCTGTTTGGTTTATTATGAAGACCAATATTTTTACCGGCATTTGGGAGTGAATCCGGTTTCCATATTAAGAGCTTTAAAACAGAATGTTAAAGCCAATAAAGTGGTCAGTGGCGGGAGTACCATTACCATGCAAACCATTCGTATGGCGAGAAAAAAAAGCCGGAATCCGTTTCAAAAATTCGTTGAAATAGTCATGGCAACGCGGTTGGAATTGACGTATAAAAAATCGTCTATTCTTAATATGTATGCTTCTCACGCACCTTTCGGAGGTAACGTGAGGGGAATAGATGCGGCTGCCTGGCGCTATTTCGGTCATCCTGCTACCGATTTATCCTGGGGCGAGGCAGCGTTGCTGGCGGTGTTGCCCAATGCGCCTTCTGCTATGCACGTCAAAAAAAATCGGGCGGCGTTATTGGAAAAACGGAATAAGTTGCTTATAAAATTGTACGATTCTGGCAAGATAGATGAGATTACTTATTCTTTGGCTTTAGATGAGCCGCTACCAGATGAACCTTTTTCTTTGCCGCAATTAGCGCCTTATGTGGTCAGCAATTTACAAATTGTGCAGCCAGGGCAAAAACATATAACTACATTAGACGCCACGTTGCAAAGCAAAACAGAGCGGGTTTTAAATCATTGGTACAATGAGTTTTCACAAAACAAAATTCATCATATTGCGGCAGTGGTGTTCGATGTTAAAAAAGGGGAAGTGCTCGCCTATTGCGGTAATGTGAATTTTGAAACCAAACAGGCAGGAAATCAGGTAGATGTGGTACGGGCGCCGCGCAGCTCCGGCAGTATTTTGAAACCGTTTTTATATCAGGTTATGCTGCAGGAAGGAGAACTCCTTCCCAACATGCTGATTCCCGATATTCCAATTATGGTGGAAGGATTTCAACCACAAAACTATAACCTGAAATTTGATGGGGCAGTACCTGCAAGTTTGGCGTTATCACGTTCATTAAATCTTCCGGCAGTGAACATGCTGAAACAATATGGTGTGCCTAAATTTCTAAACGACTTGCGTTTAATGGGATTCAGCACGTTGAAGTTTCCTGCCGACCACTATGGATTAACGCTGATTCTGGGTGGCGGGGAAGTAAGTTTATGGGAAACGAGTCTTGCTTATTTGCGTATGACACAATCAGTTGCTTTTAATAAAAGCAAACAACAGCGCGAAGAAACTTTTAGTTGGGGACAAATCCCCCTGTTTACCGAAAAAGAAGCGGAGCTATTTTCAGCAGGTGCATGTTGGCAAACATTTGACGCTTTGATTCATGTAAATCGTCCCGAAGAAATTGATTGGAAGTCAATTCCCTCTATGCGTAAGATAGCATGGAAAACAGGCACCAGCTACGGATTCAGAGATGCCTGGGCAGTGGGCGTAACCCCTGAATATGTGGTGGGCGTGTGGACAGGAAATGCAGGCGGCGAAGGACGACCGGGCTTAACAGGTACAGGAACCTCCGCCTTAGTGATGTTCGATATTTTTAATCTATTAGGCCAAACTTCCTGGTTTGAAATGCCGGCTAACATTTTAAAAACAGCAGATATTTGTAAATCAAGCGGTTGTTTGGCAGGGCGGCATTGCCCGGAAATAGAAGCAATGTCTATGATTCCCGCAGGTTTCAAAACTAAAACCTGCCCTTATCATACGATGGTGCATTTAACTGAAAATGAACAATATCGCGTGTTTGCCGATTGTTACCCTACCGATAAAATGGTGAGTAAAGCCTGGTTCGTTTTGCCCCCTATTCAGGAGTGGTTTTACAAAAAACGACATCCGGATTATAAAACAGTTCCTCCGTTGAACCCAAGTTGTGTAGATAACTCAAATAGTTTCAAACCCATGGAGTTTATCTATCCCAACACGTTCAATCCCATTCGTTTGTCGAAACAACTTGACGGCTCAGTGGGCGCTTTAGCATTAGAATTGGCGCACCGGCAACATGATGCGATTGTGTATTGGCATCTCAACGAAACCTATCTCGGCGCCACGCAGTATTTTCATCAAATGAGCGTGGTTCCTGCAGCAGGCAAGCATGTAATTACGGTGGTAGATCAGTGGGGGAATACGCTTTCGCGGAAGATTGAGGTGAAATTGCCTTGATGGATTTTCCGACCGACCCTATTTTTGTTTACTTTTGCAATTCAAAATTATATGTCATGAAAAAAATCACTTTAACCTTAACTGCCATCCTGCTCACGTTTGCAGTGTTTGCACAAAACGAAAAAACAAAAACTCAAGAGGTTATTTTCTCGGATGGATTTGAAGCCGGCATAGCCGGATGGGTCAAGGAAACCAATGGTGGCGATCCCGGTGGCTGGGTTTTAGTGACTCCGGGAGGAGGTTCCCCTCCTCCACATAGTGGCAGCTACTGTGCAGGGCACTTTTACGCAGGAGCGTACCCAAATCGAGATGCCTGGTTCTTTAGCCCCGGCATGGCGCTTACTGCTGGAAATAACTATAATATAAGCTTTTGGTTAAGACTTCCCGGATGGCCACCCAGCGAACATGATTACTTTGAGTTGAAAATAGGCACATCTGCCGCATCCACAAGCATGCTGGCAACGCCACTCTATATTAATACCTCTACCTTTATTCCTGATTGGACTATGATTTCTGCAAATTTTTCTCCAGCTACGACAGGAACTTATCATCTCGGGTTTCACGCTTTTACTCCCGGAACAAACGGCGATATGATTCTTATTGACGATATTTTGGTAACAGCAGAAGAAACAATCATTGTACCTTACATAACGCCCAACACAGGAAGAAAATACACCTTCGACGACCTTGTAACTTTTTCTGCAGGCACCGTAATTAAAGAAGGAACAACTTATATAATGAGAGATGATGTTACCATTAGCGCATTAGACTCACTCGTTGTAACTGAAGATATTACGGTTAAAATATTGAGCGACAAAACGCTCACTATCAATTCCTCTTGTTGGATCGTAAATCCGCCTACGCAGGCAACGTTCACAAATACTGCCACCGATAGTTATTATGCCACTATTCGTATTGAAGAGGGCGCGTATGTGCGTTTAAAAAAAGCTACTTTCACCTATGGAAGCGGGCTGCGCGTAATTGATTCCGATTTTGAAATGGACGACTGTACGTTGAATAACCATAATTTTTCTTCCATAGCCAGCGGCGTAATCTCAACAACGAGAGGAAAAGTGGTGGTTAAAAATTCTACTTTTAAAAATAACGTGCGTTCAGCTTTCAACTCCGCCGCAAATATCGGTTGTACTTTTGAAATTGTGGATTGTCATTTGGAAAATAATGTAACGGAAAATACAAACCGTCCGCAAATTAACTTAGGCCCCTGCCGCGAAGGAGAAATCACGAAAATTATTGGTTGTACCATTATTGGAAATCGTGCCCTTACCATGGTGGGTGGCATTAGTACCTCTTCCTTGTTGGGAGTCTCTACAAATTCGCTGATCGAAAATAATTATCTAAAAGACAATCGGTATGGTATTACATTAACCGGTATGAATATTAACAGTAAGATTATTGGAAATACGTTGATTGATAATAATGTAGAAGTCAATCCTATGAATGGCGGTAGCGGTATTAATGTGACTGCATCTGCCGGCAATGTTCATGCTGTAATTACAGAAAATATCATTTCAGGACACCACTGGGGGATTACGCTTGTGGGCAATGTTCCCACTTTAACGCTGGGCCCAACCGCTAATATCGGCAATATTTCAGTTCCCGAAAACGATCCTGAATATAATATCGGTAAGAATATCTTTTCTAATAATGGAAATGACGGTGAATTATACGACCTGTACAATAACAATCCTCACGATGTTATGGCACAACATAATAACTGGGGCGTTCCGGAGCAAACGGAGGAATTAATCAGAACCGTAATCAGAGATAAATTTAATAATGATAGTTATGGAACGGTTACTTTTATGCCGCCTTATATTATTGAAGAAGAGGAAATTTGTAACCCTGCAACGAACTTAACAATACGTTGGGCAGACACTGCGTGTAAAGCATACCTCGAATGGACAGCTGCTGTAGATATGCCGGAAGCAAAATACAATATTTACCGAAATGGTATTCTTATTGCAACTAATGTTGAAGGAACAGTATATTATGATGAGGTTGAAGTTGCCTTTGGAATGCATGCATGGACAGTAAGAACAGTTTGCATAGACGGCGAAGCAGAAGGTGCTACGAAGAGCGTTATGTGTATGCATCAAAACATTCAGGAATTTTTAAACGATGTTTCTATTCATCCAAATCCAACCTCCGGCACAGTTACGATAAACGCCGAAACATTTGCAAAAGTTGAAGTGTATAATGTTTATGGCCAATTAATTGAAACAACGACCAACAATATTGTGAATCTTGAATCCTACCATGCGGGTACTTATTTCTTTAAAATATTTGATGTTAACAATTATACGATCACGAAAAGAGTAATCAAATTATAACATGAGCTTGTCTCAAATTACTTAAACATTGAACATTGAATAATGAATATGTTCCTCATCACCTCATTTCTTTCGTATCTTCAATTTGAAAAACGCGCGTCGGAGCATACGGTAGTTTCGTATCGTAATGATTTAGAACAGTTTTTTAATTACCTCCAACAAGCATTTCCAAACTTGGAATGGAAAGAAGTAGATGCTGCCATCATCCGCACCTGGCTCATTACCTTGATGGAAGAAAAATTATCTTCACGCTCTATCAATCGGAAAATAAGCACTTTAAAATCGTTTTATAAACACCATATCAAAATGGGCATTTTTGAAACCAACCCGATGTTGCAAGTGAACGCACCTAAAATGTCCCAGCGTTTGCCGCAGTTTGTAGAAGAAAGAGATATGGATAAGTTGTTTACCACCGATCTGTTTGCCGATGATTTTGAAGGTTGGCGCGACCGAACCATACTGGAACTTTTTTACGCCACCGGAATGCGGCTCTCCGAACTTAGAATGCTTACTTTTGCGGATGTTGATTTGTACAATAATCAGGTAAAAGTGTTGGGAAAAAGAAACAAAGAGCGCATGATTCCTTTCGGGCATAATTTTCAAAATATTTTCAGTAAATATGTTGCGATATACGAAGAAAAATTAGGCGCCCCTGCACAAAATAATTTGGTGTTTGTAAACGTTAAAAGAAAGCAATTAGCGCCTAAAAACATCTATGCTATCGTGCGCAAGTATTTGGATATGATTACTACCATTGAGAAGAGAAGCCCCCACGTTATTCGCCACACTTTTGCGACGCATTTGCTTAATCACGGCGCAGACCTCAACACCATTAAAGAATTATTGGGACACAGTAGCTTAGCGGCTACTCAGGTATATACCCACAACTCTATTGAAAAACTGAAATCAATTTATCAACAAGCTCATCCACGAGCATAAAAAAGGAGGTTTTATGAACATTTCATTCAAATCGGTGCACTTTAAAGCAGACCAAAAACTGGAACAATTCATTTCCGAAAAATTAGAAAAATTAGCCAAAGTTCATGACGGAATTATTGGCTTTGACATTACTTTGAAGTTAGAAAATACGGACAAACCGGAAAATAAAACAGCCGAAATTCGGGCAAAAATTCGCGGCAACGACGCTATTGCCTGCAAAACAGCCAAAACATTTGAAGAATCGGCCGATGATGCAATGGATGCTCTTAAAAAACAATTAATTAAGGTTAAAGATAAAGTAAGAGGGAATTAAGGGAGAAAGGAGAAAAGGAGAAGGGAGAAAAATCCCCTTCAAATTTTGAAGGGGTGCCCGAAGGGCGGGGTAGTTTATATTTATGTCATTAATATTTAAAAACAAAATCTCTGAACTTGTCTCGGTCGCTGTTTGGCAAATTACAGAGGCCGAAGATTGTTTACTTAATTCCTTACAGTTACTCCCTGAAGATCAAGCAACCCTCAGTAGCATTAAATTGCCAAAGGTACGTCTCCAAAAATTGGCATGCCGCGCAGCGCTTGCCGAATTGCTCGGCAGCAACAAAATCGGGATCACTTACACAGAAACCGGACAGCCGCAAATGAAAGATTATCATATCTCTTTCTCTCATACGGAAAACATAGTAGCAGTTGCCTTGGCAAAAATTCCCGTAGGAATTGATATTGAAAATCTTACGCCTCGAATTTTGCCACTTTACCCCCGTTTTATGAGCGAAAAAGAGATTGCCGGTTGCGACCTCAATAATTTGAAAGAACTCTATTATTTTTGGTGTGCCAAAGAAGCGATGTACAAATGGTTTGCGTTGAAGAATCTGGATTTTATTGAGGATTTACAAGTGGTTAAAAATGAAAAGAAGGGGATTGTTTGTAAAAAGCATGTTCTTCAACTGGCTGATATTTACGTTGGTGAGCAATTAGTAATGGTGTGTTATTGAATGTTTTTAAAAAAAAAACCACAACAGAAATTTGTGCAAAAAAGTGTATCTTTGCAGCGAGTTTAAGTGCAAAAAAATGTTGTATTTCTAATGAGCAAACTGCAAAAAAATGTATAGAGATAAGATTAAACAGCTTATAGAATGGAAATTAAATAATCATAAAAAACCACTTGTGTTTTTAGGGGCAAGACAAGTAGGTAAAACTTATCTTATTCAAGAGTTCGGTAAAGCCGAATATAAGCAAATGGTGTATATCAACTTTGAGCGATCGGACGAAATGCAAGGCATATTTCAGCACGACCTCGACCCAAAACGACTGATTACTGCATTTGAATTTTATTCCGGATTAAAAATCACGCCTGAAGACACATTGATTGTTTTAGATGAAATTCAAGCTGCAGCACGGGGAATAACTTCGCTGAAATACTTTTGCGAGGAAGCAAGAGAGTACCAAATTATTGCCGCAGGTTCGCTTTTGGGTACCAATATTCACCCCGCTGAGTCGTTTCCTGTTGGCAAAGTTGATATGCTTATGCTTCATCCAATGTCGTTTTACGAATTTTTGCTTGCAATGGGTGAAGAAAACGGCTTGGCACGAATTTTAAGAGAAAGACATTTTGACATGATGTCGGTTTTTGCCGAAAAATTTAAGGATTTTTTGAAATACTATTTTTATGTGGGTGGAATGCCTGAAGCCGTTGCCGCGTTTGCCGAAAATCGCGATTGGAAAAAGGCGCGACAAATACAAAATAAAATCCTTAAAAACTACCGTAGCGATTTTTCAAAACACGCACCCAAAGAGATTTTGCCACGAATAAATATGGTTTGGGATAGTATTCCTGCACAATTGGCGAAAGAAAATAAGAAATTTATTTATGGCGTGTTAAAAGAAGGTGCGAGGGCAAAAGATTTTGAATTGGCTATTCAATGGCTTACAGATGCGGGGTTGCTGCACAAAATCTACGCTGTTTCAAAACCTGCGCTGCCACTTATTGCTTATCAGGATTTTTCAGCTTTCAAATTGTATCACAACGACTTGGGGTTGCTCGGAGCGATGTCGAAATTGAATGTAAAAACACTAATCAACGGCAACAAAGTCTTTGAAGAGTTTAGAGGAGCATTAACAGAACAGTATGTTTTTCAGCAACTTATTCTCAATGAAGAACTATCTTTAAATTACTATCCTTTTGAAAACGGAAGATATGAACTTGATTTTATTGTTCAAAATGAAAATGACGAGTTGATGCCCATTGAAGTGAAGTCGGGTGAAAATTTGAGGGCAAAGAGTTTTAAATACTTCTGTGAAGAGCACAAACCGGCAAAAGCCATTCGCACCTCTTCATCTGACTACAAACAAGAAAGTTGGATGACAAATTTGCCTTTGTATGCTATAAATACAATTTAACAAAACGGTATTTTAAATGAAAAAACCAATTAAAATTCTTCTATACCTTATTTCGCTAACGTTAATAGTGTTTGCTCTGTCAAAGAGTTTTAAGCAATATTCCGGCTGCAGATTAGATGGCGATATTGCGGAATCGGTTTTGCCGTACCCCGGCGTTCAAAAAACATTTGATGATCCTACAGGAATAAAAACAATCATTAATGATGACAAACACTGGGGAACAAACAGATTTTTTTCTCATTATTTTTTACACAAAACTTTTAGAAAACTTCCTTTTTTATTGCAAAATGTTTATGATCCGATAGAAAGCGTGTATTATACGGCTGCTATTGCTAAATTAGTTATGCAGATTTTCATTTTGCTTTTAGTAACCGGCATTATTCTTGGAAATTTTGACATTTTTTCCTGGAAATTTATGGCAGTATTTCTTATTTTAATTCCATTTTTTCCAACAAACGGCGTACATTTATCCCATGAAATCGGAATAATTGACAGATCGGTTACTTATAGCTTTTTTTATGCCATGCCGCTGATTTTTTTGCTATTGTACTACCTCCCGCTCTTTTTTGAGCTCTTACATGACAAAAAAATTAAAATGAACTGGTTTTTTGTCATTTTATGGATCATTTTTGCCATAATTGCTTGTTTTAGCGGTCCCTTAATTCCACCCACTATATTAATTGCAAATTTTATATTGTTTTTGCATCTTTTTGCTGGAAATTGGCACAAAAATAAAAGCCAACC
Organism: Lentimicrobiaceae bacterium; assembly: GCA_009787485.1. Lineage (GTDB taxonomy): Bacteria > Bacteroidota > Bacteroidia > Bacteroidales > WCHB1-69 > WRNX01. Next base: position 12,286 of record WQWP01000030.1, read on the forward strand.
TTTTTTTCAAGGAATTATAAAAGCTCTTAAGTTAATTACGGTAAGAAACTATTTGTTTTTAATCCCCATAAGTTTTTTGGCATTATATTCAACTTTTTTGGGAACCTATAATATTGCCTATTCGGAGGCTCAATTGTCTTTAAAAGAGTTGTATGTACTGCTACCGAAAGGAGTGTTAAAATCACTATCCACTATATCTTATGCAGTAATTTTGTTATTGCTTGTTGCCAATTATTTGATTGTACGCTATAAATACAAAACCCATTCGCAGGCGAAGAAAATAGTTGGCCTGTATCGTTTTTTAATTGTTTTTTCAATTATTTACGTACTATTATTGCCTTTGGGCGGATACCGCCCGTACAGACCCTTCATTTTAAGATATGATACCATCATTCCGGTAACGGTACTGTCCATCATTACCATTTATTACACTTTTTTGTTTATTATGAGGCAGTTTAAGACTGAAACATGGAAATATTGGTTAAAAACAACCTATATCGTGGTGTTTTTTGCCATTCTTGTCATTTTTGCAGTTAAAAATAGCACTAAAGTTTATAATACTTGTGAAAAAGCCTCTCTTTATATCATTTCACAATCAAAAGAAAATATTGTCGTTTTAAATAACGACTGTGCGGTGGTAAGCTGGGAACCGTTATATACTCCTTCAGAATCAAAATCTTACGGAGAATTATTGTACTTATGGAACATTACAGATGAAGTCAAACTTTATTATAATTCACCTGAATCAAAAGAAAATTGAAAAATTATGAAAAAAAACATTTTTAAGCTTTTACTTATTTTATGCGTTGTTTTTGCTGTCTCGTGTCAGCATACGCCGGAACCCACAAGAACAAAACCGGATTTATCGCATACGGATTTTATTTATTTGAAAGACAAACATTTTGAAATACGAAATGAGAAGTTTTTTCCTGTTATGTTAAACTATATTGTTTCATCAAGAAATATTAATGGGGAATTTGTAATATCGCCCCATATTGATTATGAGGAAGTTGGTGTTTTTGAATCTCATACAAAAGAAGAGATTGCACATCAATTACGCGGACATTTTCAATTGATTAAAGAAATGGGATTTAATATTATACGTATGTGTTTCGATCGAATTAATAAAAATGAAAAAGACTATTATTATTATGCAGACGGAAAAGAATTTTTTATTAATACCGATTATAACCAAATATTAGAGGGCTTAGAAACTTTTACAAATATTGCAAATGAAAAAGGATTAAGAATTATGTTGTTGTTAAAAAGACCTTGGGAAGATAAAAGCTTAGAAGATTTTGCCATAAAGGTTTTTGAGAAATTTAAGGATAATCCAACGATTTTTGCATACGATTTAATGAATGAGCCTTTGTATTTCGATTATGAACAGCGCAATAAAAAAGAAGTCTTCCAAATTGTATCTCATTGGGAAAAGATGATGCGCAAGCATGCTCCGAACCAACTATTTACCATTGGTCTCTCCGAGCCGATAGAAGTAAACAAATGGGATCCGGCATTAATTCCGGTGGACTTTGTGGCGTTTCACACTTACCATCCCTTACGGGCAAAAAGTGAAATATACTGGTTTAGTACATACGGGGGCAAACCGTGGATGATTGGAGAGACTGCACTGCCTGCCGATAACGACTCTATTTCATACGATGACCAAACAAGTTACATGCGCGAAGTATATCAATATGTAGTGGATTGCGGAGGAGCAGGATTTGGGTGGTGGGACTTTCAGGAAGCGGTGCATGGCAGTTTTGAAGCGCAATTTACCGGTATCTTAAACCACGAAGATACTACAAGAACGCAAGATGGAAATTACACCATTTTGGGAACCGTAAAACCGGCAGCACAGATATTGCCGGAATTAGCTGATTATAAGCCAAAAGAAAAAGCGATCCCCATCAATTATTACAATATGATGGGGTATAATAATTATGTGATTAAAGGACAAATTGTGAATAAGAAAACCAAACAACCTATTGAAGGAGCAGTGATTCGCAGCTGGAACAAATATTGGTCGATTGGTCAAAATACTTATTCAGATGAAAATGGAGAATTTCTACTTTATAGCAACGATGAATCTGTACATTTTCAAATTTCGGCGCCCAATATGACCTCCATAAGGTTCGATAAAAATTTGAGATACAAGAAAATAGTTGATGGAAATTATGACAGGAATTATTTGCCCGATCAATATTTGGAATACCACAGTATTTGCTATAAACCTTATCTTAAAGATGCTCCGGTATCTGTATTCGATTTTGATGAAAGCAAATTCAATCAGGCAAAATTTAAAGGAGATCTAGGGAAGTTATATTTAATGCCTATTAACAAATAAATTATTATTCCAATAAAAACCTTATGAAAACAAAAGAGAAGAACCTATATAGTCTCATCGCTATCTTTCTAATGATCATTATTTGTGTATGGCAAATTACGGGTATGAAGAAGTATTCAAAACCTGAATCAGTAATTGCGTGGGATGTTAAAGCTTATTATGGTTATTTGCCTGCAATTTTTATTGAAAAAGATTTTAAAATGCAATTTCCTAATGTTTTAGATGATAGAGGTTCATTTAGATATTTTCGTGAAACAGCTCCCAACGGTGGACGCCTTTTCAAAACATCCATGGGAATGGCTATTATGTATGCCCCTTTTTTCTTCATCGCGCACCATTATGCAGAAAAAATGGGATATGAAACCCACGGATTTTCAACGCCGTATGCTTTTGCTCTCATGTTTAGTTGTGTTTTTTATGTTCTCATCGGACTTATTTTTCTCCGGCGGTTACTGCTAAAATACTTTAAAGATAAAATAGTGGCAATCACATTGATACTTATTTTTTTAGCAACGAATCTGCATATTTATGTTTATTTAGAAGGTCCAATGTCGCATGGGTATAGTTTTGCCTTGTTTTGTGTTTTTTTATATTTAATTGAAAAATGGCAAGATAAACAAAGCTGGGGTACAACTATTTTTTTGGGATTGCTCGTAGGGCTAATCTCATTAGTACGTCCTTCCAATGGAATTGTAGTGATCCTATTTCTTCTTTATAACGTTACTAATTTGAGAGATATACGAACGCGGATGCTGCTGTTTTTAAAAAATTATGGAAAAATAATTGTTATGGTGGTATGTGTCGTGCTCATTTGGCTGCCACAATTACTGTATTGGAAATCTGTTACCGGCAACTGGTTTTATTATTCTTACGGAAGTGATGAACGGTTCTTTTTCAATAATCCGCAAATTTTGCCTGTATTATTCGGATTCAGAAAAGGTTGGCTTATTTATGCGCCGGTGATGATATTTGCACTTATTGGAGTAGGAATGTTATGGAAAACCAATAAAAAATACTTCTATCCTTTGGTACTGTTTTTAATGATCAATATATATATTGTTTCCTCCTGGTGGTGCTGGTGGTATGGCGGAGGTTTCGGCATGCGGGCGCTCATAGAAAGTTATGCAATACTTGCCATTCCCTTGGCTACTTTTTTAACATGGTTAGCCAAACAAAAATTACCCATAAAAATTCCATTATCTATTGTCGTAGCTTCCATTACTTTATTGTCAGCATTTCATACTATTCAATACCATTACGGAGCCATCCATTGGGATGCTATGACAAAAGAAGCTTATTTTGATTCATTTGGACGTGTAAGGGCAAGTGAACAATTTAACTCGTTATTAGTTTACCCGGATTATCAATCGGCAAGAGAAGGAAAGAAAGAAAAAATAAATTAACTATGAATACATTTAAAGATCATGCTATTGCAGTAGTTATTCCATGTTATAAAGTGGAAAAACAAATTCAAAAAGTAATCAACGAAATTCCAGATTATATAACCTCTATTATTTTAGTTAATGATGCTTCGCCCGATCAAACAGGCGAAATTTTGGATAAGTTAGCCTTGGATAATTCAAAAATCACAGTAATACATCATTCTAAAAACCAAGGCGTTGGCGGAGCTATGATTTCCGGATTTCAAGAAGCCGTTAAGCAAAACTACGAAGTGGTTATTAAAATTGATGGCGATGGACAAATGGATCTCTCTTACTTTGATAAGATGCTGACTGCTATTTTTGAAGAAAAATATGACTTTGTGAAAGGAAATCGTTTTTTTGACCAAAAAATGCTACGAAAAATGCCTGCTATGAGGCGTATTGGAAATATTGGAATGGGCTTTCTGATAAAAATGACTTCAGGATATTGGAGTATTTTTGATCCGACAAATGGTTTTTTCTGCATTCACAGCGCTGTATTAAAAAGAGTTGATTTTAAGCGTATTGCTAAGCGCTTTTTCTTTGAAAGCTCGCTCTTAATTGAGCTGTATTATACAGGAGCAAAAATTAAAGATGTGGCGATGCCTGCGATTTATGCCGAAGAAAAATCCAGTCTTTCTATTTGGAAAACACTTTTTACCTTTCCTCCCAAATTATTTAAAGCCCTTTTAAGGCGTATTTGGCTTCGTTATTTTATTTATGACTTTAATATCGGATCTTTATACATATTTTTTGGCATTCCGTTATTTCTTTTCGGATTCATATTCGGTTTGGTGAAATGGATCCATTATGCCGGTTTACAAATGGCTGCCCCAACAGGAACGATTATGATTGCGGTGATCTCTTTGGTGTTGGGGTTTCAAATGGTACTTGCGGCTATTCAATACGATATGAATGCAAAAAATCCTTTTTCCCATTGAAAATCCTTTTAAAAATGTAGATGTATGAGAACTGTTAAAATACTAAAACCCTACCTTATTTCAGTGATTTTATTCCTGCTTCTGGGTTATATTTTTAAAACTGTAGAGACACTTTCATTTTGTAATACACAAGAATCTACCTCTTTTTTAACCCTATTACAAGCTTATTTAAACATTACTGCAATTTTTTGTCTGTATTCGCTCATTATCTTACCTTTTTACTTGCTTTTTGCATTTTTGCACCGAAAAACAGCACAAATTGTTACTGCAATTTTATTTGCATTGTTATTTTCGTTAGAAGCAGGATTGTATGTGTATTATACGCAAGCAGGCGTTTTGATGGGGCGAGAATTAGTGATCAGACCTATTTCCGAAACGTGGGTTACCATAAGAAATTCATCGGATATCGTTAGAAACGCTGTGCTGATTGTCATGGTATTTGCTTACTTTATTGCCTTACCTTTTCTGTTTAAAAAAGTAAAAATCTTCAATCATTATCGTTCTTTAATGGTAGGGTTTTTTATTATTGGAATATTCGCAATTTGCGCATTATTCTTTTATCAAAAAACCAACCATCAGATTGCCAATAACTACTTGGCATCGAAATCATTCTTCTTTTTCTCTGCCTTAAAAAGCCATTCTATTGAGGAAATGGAGCCGAATTATTTGGTTTTTGATAAAGAAGGAAATTTTGAAATAGAAAAAAATGAGAACATATTAAAAGAATATGTGGCGTTATACAATGAAACCGCTGAAGATTTCAACTATCCGATGGAACGTGTTTCTTCCGAAATTCCGAACGTACTTTCGCCCTATTTTAAAAAGTCGGGAAAAAACCCCAATATTGTAATTATAATAGTTGAATCGTTGGGCACTCCGTTCATGGGCGAAAAAGGAGAGAATCACAGTTTTACTCCTTATTTAGATTATTTGGCAAATACCGGATTATATTGGAAAAATTGTTTGAGCACCACTATGAGAACTTATGGCGTCATTCCTTCCGTTACCGGCTCTGTTCCACATGGAATAAAAGGATTTCAATTCGGAATGATGCCCAAACATCATTCGTTATTCTCTATATTAAAAAACAATAATTATACAACCAATTTTTTCTATGGAGGAGATACAAATTTTGATAATATATTAGATTTTATTACGGCTCAAGATGTTGATCACGTTGATAATTACTTACCTCAATTAAGGGCATTGATAAAGGAAAAACAAGCCAACGGATGGGGCATTCATGATGAAGTTTTGTTTGGTAAAAGTATAAACTATTTGAAAACACTTCCCAAAGATAAACCGAAACTCAATGTATATTTAACCTTATCCACCCACGACAAATTTAATTCCAGAGAGGATAAAGAATTAAAAACAGTTTACGACCCCAAAGCGGAAGAAATATTTTCAAAATTAAATGAGGAACAACAAAAATATTTTTTACCCGTAAAAAACATATTGTCAGGTTTTGTTTATGCAGACGATTGCATCAGAGGTTTCATTCATAATTATGCTAAACGACCGGATTTTGAAAATACCATATTTATTATTACCGGCGATCACTCTTTTGGCTCGTTTGAAAGTAATTTACAGTATCATGTGGTTCCGTTAATTATATGGTCGCCATTGTTAAAAAATCATCAAGCTTTTCCCAACATCGTTTCGCATTTGGCAATTGTGCCGTCTATCGTTTCGCTTTTGCAAAATCACTACCATGTGAAGGTTCCCGACAAACTTGCCTGGTGCAGCGCCGGCTTGGATACTGCTTCCGTCTTCAATCCGGCAGAAAAAGTTCTGTTCTTAAGTTATGATAGAATGGTGAATAAAATGGTTTATAATCAATATTTTTTTGAAGATAAAACAAAGTGGTACAATAAAAGGTTATTTGAAATTAACGAAAATTTAGATTTTAAACAAGTAGATGATCCAAACCTCATGGAACAGATTTATTCGAAATTTAAAACGTTAAAATATGTGAATAACTATGTGTATCATAATGATAAATTAATTAAATCGGACCACAATGCCGGAGAAAGATACAAATTAATTAAAGTATATGAAAATAAAGATACCATAGTGTGTACTACTCCCGATACGATTCCATCCATAAGCGGCATCAGTGAATTTGATATTTTGCCTGTGCAAAAAATAAAAGGCAAGTACAATAAAATTAAAATCAGATTAAAAACGGATATCGTCATCAACGATTTTATGTGGCAAGACCACCAGATGATGTTAAATTTTATTTGCTCAGGTGATAAACTTGATTATGTTTCGCGAGATCATATCGTAAAATATATTTTAGAGGACGATATTTTATGTGATAAAAAATACGAATTATCGGTTGAAAAAGAAATAGATGTAAGAGATTTGAATGAGTCTTATGTACGTATTTGCGTAACTTCAAATCTTTGGGATGAAAATTGGCAACCGGATAAAAAAATTACATTATCTAATATAAAAGTAACTATTTGGGGTAAATAATTATGGTTTTTAGCAGCATTCTCTTCATACTTTTTTTCCTACCGGCATTTATACTTACTTATTACTTAGTTCCAAAAAAACTTAAAAATATTGTCATACTTGTATTTAGCATAGTATTTTACAGTTGGGGCGCGCCGCGTTTTATCTTTGTGATTTTGGGAAGCACTTTCCTTGATTTTTATTTGGTAAGATGGATGGCACAAGCCAAAAAACGGAATTACCGCCGGTTGTTGCTTGCCTTATCGGTTTCTATCAATCTCGGATTGCTTGCCTATTTCAAATACTCTAACTTCTTTATTGAGAACGTGAATGTTATATTGTCAATGTTCGGTTTTCATCATATTCAGTGGACGAAATTGATATTGCCCCTCGGTATTTCATTTTATACATTTGATTCAATTACTTACGTGGTGGATGTGTATCGAAAGGTGCATAAGCCATTGGATAACGTCTGGAGCTATCAACTTTTTATCATCTTCTTTCCCAAGATGATAGCTGGACCAATTATTCGCTATCACAATTTGGCCGATCAGATTGACGACCGCTCGAAAGATGAAACTTTAGATAACATACTGATAGGCTTTTATCGCTTTGCCATAGGATTGGCAAAAAAAGTGCTCATTGCCAATCAAATGGGTTTATATGCCGATAATATTTTTGCGATGAATTATGCCGATTTGGGCACGCATGCCGCATGGATGGGCATTTTAGCCTACACTTTTCAAATTTATTTCGATTTTTCCGGCTATTCGGATATGGCGATAGGAATTGCCAAAATGGTAGGGTTTAAATTTCCCGAGAACTTCAACAATCCGTACATCTCGCAAAGCATTACTGAGTTTTGGCGGCGCTGGCACATCACACTCGGCGCATGGA